>NZ_JBEYYT010000413.1:0-8299 GCF_040645715.1 Spirillospora sp. NPDC046719
ACTCGATGAACTCGGCGGCGGTGCGCGCGCTGCGGGCCGGCGACGAGGCGTCCCGGCACGGCGCCGAGCAGGCGCGGCTGCGCGCGGACGCCCCGTCCGGGGAGCCGCCCCGGTCCCCGGCGATGGCGACGATCGAGCGGCTGCGCGGCGCCGTCGACCGCGGCGGCCGGGTCTGGATCGGCTACCTCGACCAGCAGGGCCAGGCGTCCAGCCGGATCGTCGAGCCGGTCCGGGTGGAGGGCGGCTTCCTCACCGGCTACGACGCGACCCGCGCCGCCGTGCACCGGTTCGCGCTGCACCGCATCACCGGCGTCGCCGAGTTGGACGACGAGTCCTGACCCGTCCGGCACATTGCCCCCGCCGGCACACTGCCCCCGCCGGCACACTGCCCCCGCCGGCACACTGCCCCCGCCGGGGCAGTGACCCGGCCGGGGCAGTGACCCGGCCGGCGCGCTGACCCGGCCGGATCCGGCCTGAGGGCACCGGGGGCCGGAGGGAACCGGCGGAACGCCCGATCTGTCCAACCATGTGCGCTATCGGGCCGGTACCGTGCCCTCAAGCGCGAGGAGGGCTACCGGTGAGCGGATACGGAGGGGTGCCGCCCGGCTGGCACGACCCGTACGGCGGCTACGGGCACGGCGGGACGCCGGGATGGGACGACGCCGGCGCGTACGGCCCGTACGGGCCGCCCGGCGTGCCGCAGGCGCCGGCGAACAACGGCTCCGCCATCGCGGCGCTGGTGTGCAACTGCGTCGTGGCGCTGCTGTGCTGCAACATCGTCGCCATCCCCGGCATCGTGACGGGCGCGCTCGCCCTCGGCCGCGTGCAGACCGACCCGGCCTCGGCGCGGCGGCTGACGATCTGGAGCTGGTCGCTGTTCGCGGCGTCGCTGGTGATCGGCATCATCATCGCGGTCGTCTACTTCGCCGTCATCCTCACCCACGACCCGGGCTACACCTCGACCGGCGGGGTCTGAACCGGGGCCGGCGCCGCGGCGCGCCGGCGGTGCAGCGCGAGCGCGACGAGCATCCCGGCGGCCATGCCCGCGGCGGCGAGCAGCACGGCGGTGCGGCCCCCGTCGGCGATCGCGGCCCGCAGCAGGTCGCCGGTGCGCCCGCCCGTTCCGGCGTTCGCGACCGCGGTCAGCACGGCGAGGCCGATCGCGTTGCCGAGGTTCAGCGCCGTCGACGCCATCCCGTTCGCGACGCCCTGCCGCTCCGGCGCGACGCCGGTGGACGCGGCGATCCACATCGCCGTCCACACGAGCCCCTGCCCGACCCCCGACACGACCAGTCCCGGCACGGTCGTGAGGAACGCGGCGTCGACGTCGAACCCGGCGGCGAGCAGCGCGGTTCCCGCGACCCCGGCGGCGAACCCGACGACGAGCGTCCGCCGCGTCCCGAACCGCCCCACCATCCGCTCGCCGAGCTGGGTGCCGGTGGCGATCGCCACGGACGGGACGAGGAACGCCAGGCCCGTCTCCAGCGCCGAGAACCCGTGCACGTTCTGGAACAGGATCGTCAGGAAGTACGGCAGCGCCCCGAACGTCCCCATGAACACGAACGTGGTGGCGACCCCGACGACGAGGCTGCGGTTGCGCAGCAGTCCGAACGGCATCAGCGGATCCGCGCCGCGCGCCTCGATCACGGCGAACGCGGCCAGCAGCACGGCGGCGGCGGCGAACGCGCCGATGATCGGCGGGTCCGTCCAGCCCGTCTCCGGTCCCTGGACGAGCCCGAACACCAGCAGGGTCGCGCCGCCGGTCACGGTCAGTGCGCCGGGGAGGTCGAACCGGCGCCGCTCCCGGACCGCGCCGCGCCGGTCGTCCGGGATCACGAACAGCGCCGCGACCGCGACGAGCCCGGCCAGCGGGACGTTGACGAAGAACACGGCGGGCCACCCGAACGCCTGCGTCAGGACGCCGCCGAGCAGCGCGCCGACGGTCAGCCCGCTCGCTCCGGCGCCGCCCCACACCGCGAGGGCCCGGTTGCGGCGCGGCCCCTCCTCGAACAGCGTGTTGAGCAGCGACAGGGTGGACGGCAGCAGCAGCGCCCCGCCGATCCCCTGGACGGCCCGCGCCGCGATGATCACCCCGGGCGCGCCCGCGAGGCCGCCGGCGAGCGAGGACAGCGCGTAGACGGTGAGGGCGGCGACGAACGTCCGGCGGCGTCCGAGCAGGTCGGCGGCGCGGCCGCCGAGCAGCAGGAACCCGCCGGCCAGCACCACGTAGGCGCTGATGACCCACTGCTGGGTCTGGCCGGAGAAGCCGAGGTCGGCGCCGATGTCGGGGAGCGCCACATAGACGATGTTGAGGTCCAGGGAGAAGATCAGCTGCGCCAGGGCCAGGAGCGCGAGGCTCCCGCCCGTGCGGCGGCGATCGGGTGCGGGCATGCGAACGGTCCTGTCTTTTCGGCAGATCGGAAACGACTGTTCGAATGTTCTCGTACAGTCCGACTGTTCGTCAATATTCGTACTGACGTACCTTCGCGTAGGCTGGCGGGCATGATCGCCCAGCACCCCGACCGGGACCAGATTCTGCTGGAGAACGTCCTCGCCGCCCTCGGCAACCCGCTGCGGCTGCGCATCGTCGGCGTCCTCTCCGACGGCGGCGAGCACAGCTGCGGCAGCATCCTCGACGACATCTCGAAGTCGACGCTCACGCACCACTGGCGCGTCCTGCGCGACAGCGGCGTCATCTGGCAGCGCCCGCACGGCCGCGAGAACCTCCTCTCGCTCCGCCGCGACGACCTCGAAGCGCGCTTCCCCGGCCTGCTCGCCTCCGTCTGCGGCGCCCTCACCGACCGCTGACGCCGTATCGGCGCCCGCGAACGCGGTGCCGGAGCCCGCGAACGCGCTGGCGGCGCCTCACGCACGCATAGGCGGCGGCGGCGAACGCACTGGCGGCGGCCGACGCAATATCCCGGACGGATCGGGCGTTGAACCCTGCGGCCCGCCCGGAACGCGCGACGCGCCGGCATGCCTCGGGTAGCGTGCACGGCGTCCGGACGAGCCATCGCCATCATCGACGGGGGCTTCTGCATTGACCGACGGTCCGCTCATCGTCCAATCCGACAAGACGCTGCTGCTGGAGGTCGACCACGAACTGGCCGGCGCCTGCCGCAAGGACATCGCCCCGTTCGCCGAGCTCGAACGGGCGCCCGAGCACGTCCACACCTACCGGGTCACGCCGCTCGCGCTGTGGAACGCCCGCGCCGCCGGGCACGACGCCGAGCAGGTCGTCGACACCCTGATCACGTACTCCCGCTACCCCGTCCCGCACGCGCTCCTGGTCGACATCGCCGACACCATGGCGCGCTACGGGCGGCTGCGGCTGGAGAAGCACCCCGTGCACGGGCTCGTCCTGTCCTCCTCGGACCGCTCGGTCCTGGAGGAGGTGCTCCGCGCCAAGAAGATCAAGGGCATGATCGGCGACCGGGTCGCCGACGACACCGTCATCGTCCACCCGAGCGAGCGCGGCTCGCTGAAGCAGGCGCTGCTCAAGCTCGGCTGGCCCGCCGAGGACCTCGCCGGCTACGTGGACGGCGAGGCGCACGCCATCTCCCTCGTCCAGGACGGCTGGGAGCTGCGCTCCTACCAGCGCGACGCCGCCGAGGCCTTCTGGCACGGCGGGTCCGGCGTCGTCGTCCTGCCCTGCGGCGCGGGGAAGACCATCGTCGGCGCCGCCGCCATGGCCCGCGCCGAGGCGACCACGCTGATCCTGGTCACCAACACCGTCTCGGCCCACCAGTGGAAGCAGGAGCTGCTCCGGCGCACCTCGCTCACCGAGGACGAGATCGGCGAGTACACCGGCACGAAGAAGGAGATCCGGCCGGTCACCATCGCGACCTACCAGATCATGACGACGCGCCGGAAGGGCGTCTACACGCACCTGGAGCTGTTCGACGCCCGCGACTGGGGCCTGGTCGTGTACGACGAGGTCCACCTGCTGCCCGCGCCGATCTTCCGGATGACCGCGGACCTGCAGGCCCGCCGCCGCCTCGGCCTCACCGCCACGCTCGTCCGCGAGGACAACCGCGAGGGCGACGTGTTCTCCCTCATCGGCCCGAAGCGGTACGACGCGCCGTGGAAGGACATGGAGACGCAGGGCTGGATCGCGCCCGCCGACTGCGTCGAGGTCCGCGTCACCCTCACCGACTCCGAGCGGCTCGCGTACGCCACCGCCGAGCCCGAGGAGCGGTACCGCTTCTGCGCCACCACCGACACCAAGACCAAGCTCATCCAGGCGCTCGTCGACCGGCACCGCGGCGAGCAGACCCTCGTCATCGGCCAGTACATCGACCAGCTCGACGAGCTCGGCGCGCTGCTGGACGCGCCGGTGATCAAGGGCGAGACGCGGGTCCGCGAGCGCGAGCGGCTGTTCGACGCGTTCCGGTCCGGCGAGCTGAACGTGCTGGTCGTGTCGAAGGTCGCGAACTTCTCCATCGACCTGCCGGAGGCGACCGTCGCCGTCCAGGTGTCCGGCGCGTACGGGTCGCGGCAGGAGGAGGCGCAGCGCCTCGGCCGCCTCCTGCGGCCGAAGGCGTCCGGGCAGGGCGCCCGCTTCTACGCCGTCGTCGCCCGCGACACCCTCGACCAGGACTACGCCGCCCACCGGCAGCGCTTCCTCGCCGAGCAGGGCTACGCCTACCGGATCGTCGACGCCGACGCGGTTCTCGCGGGCGAGGAGATCTGACCGGCCGGCGGCATCCGAAGGACCTGCTGACGGCCGAAGGGCCCGGAAAGGCCGAAGGGCCCGGCGTCGCGCACGCCGGGCCCTTCGGTGTCCGTCCCGTCAGCCGATGTAGGCGATCCCGTCGATGCAGACGGTCGGCCGCCCCGACGTCCCCGCGACGACGACCTTGATCGTGTGCTTGCCGCTGGTCTTCCAGGCCCGCGACCAGACGAGCTGCCGGTACGCGAGCGTGGACGCGCGGGTGTCGAGCGTGCCGACCTTCACGCCGTCCACGTAGACGACGACCGCGCCCACGTTCGACTGCCGCTTGACGATCAGGCCCGCCTCGCGCCCGGTGAACGTCCAGCTCGCGCTCGCGCCCTTGCTCGCGCTGTAGAGCCCGTACCCGCCGAGGTAGGAGCTGTTCGTCGTCTTCTTCCAGGTGCCGGTGCGGGTCGACTGGCCCTCCGGCATGAGCGCGACGCTCCGGGAGATGCCGGACGTCGCGGTGTTCCCGGCGGCGTCGGCGGCGGTCAGCGACCACGACTGCGCCGTCCCCGGCTTCGCCGTCGCGGCCCAGCTCGTCGTGGTGGCCGCGAACGTCTTGGCGGCCGGCGAGGTCGCCTTGACGGAGTCGAGCAGCGCGTTGTCGGTGGCCTTCCACCCGAGCGTGACGGGAACGCCGGTCGTGCTGACCGTCGCCCGCCGCAGCGACAGCGCCGGCGGTGTCGCGAAGACGGGCTTGGTGACGTCCGCGACGACCGTGGACGCCGGCGAGTCGGCGGTGCTGCCGTCGCTGTACGTCGCGTGGACCACGACGCTGTGCGTGCCCGGCTGGAGCGTCAGCTCCGCGGACGACGCGCCCGCCGCCGGGGTCGCCGCGACCGCCCCGTCCACGCGGACCTGGTACGTCGCCGACGCGACCGGCTTCCACCCGACCGTCACCGTGCTCTTGGTGTAGTAGCGCCCGCCCGCGTTCGTCGCGCCGGTCAGCGTGACGGCCACCGCCGGGGTGGTGAGCTTCTTCGCGGCGGTGCGGATGTCGCCGAGCTTGGCGTACAGCTGCGCGCCCGGGCAGGCTGTGGCGAACCCGTCACGGTGCCCGGAGATCGTGTCGAACGACACCTTCTGCCCGTACGGGTACTTCCCGCCGGTCCCGTCCGGCGCCATCGACGTCAGCGTGGTCTTCCCCGTCGGGTCGACGCCCGTGAGGCCGAGCTTCCACGCCGCCACCTTCGCGACGCCGTTCAACGCCGCCTGCGTCGGCGCGACGCCCGCCGGCGTCTCGTTCGCGTTCGTGTAGGTGCCGAGCACGGCGATCCCGGCCGTGTCGGTGTTGAACCCGTACGTGTGGGCGCCGTGCACCGGACGGTCGACGCCGCCCCCGCGGCCCTCGTACACGGTGCCGCACTTGTCCACGAGGAAGTTGTAGCCGATGTCGTTCCAGCCCTCGCTCTTCACGTGGTACAGGAAGATCGACCGCACCACGGACGGGGCCTCGGCGCACGTGTAGGAGTTGCCGGTGTCGGAGTGGTGGACGAACACCGCCTTCACCGACGTGTCGTACTCCGGCGGGTCCTTGACCAGCGACTCGTCGGCTCCCCACGCCGCCCGCGACACCATCGCCGGCTTCGGCGCGGTGACCGCGGTCGCGGCCCCCGCGGCCCCCGACGGCGAAGCGGTCGGGGTCGCGCTCGCCGACGGCGTCGGCTCCGGAGACGGGGAGTCGGACGGCGGCGTCTCGGACGGCGACGGTTCCACGCCGCCGGAGTCGGTCGGTTCCGGAGTCGCGCTCGTCGACGCGTCCGGGGCGGGCGAGTCGCTCGGCCCGTCGACCGGGTCGGCGGCCGCCGCCAGCCGGACATCCGTGCCGCCCTCGCCCGCGGCGCGCGGACGGGACGTCCCGCTTCCGCCCGCGCCCCCTTCGGGGTCGACCAGGTCGACGCGCAACCCGGCCGGGAGGGTGCGGCCCTGCCCGGCCACCCGCACTTCGACACCGTTGGAGGGGCCGACCCACAGGCCGTTCGTCCCGCCGCGGCTCCCCGGTCCCGCGCTCTCACGGGAATCGGGGGCGTCCTGGGTGGCCGGCTCGACCTCCTGCCATCCCGACCAGCGTCCGGACGCGGCGTCCCGGGTCCGGACCCGGACCGTCCCGCGCAGTTCCGACCGCGGCTTGTCCCACGTCACGCCGAGCAGGCTGAACGGCTCGGTGGACGCGGCGGGCAGCCCCGCCACCTTCTTCGCCGCGCTGGCGGCCGTTAAGTCCCGCAACGCGTGCTGGGTGACGCGTCCGGGGCCGGGCCGGGTGGCCGCGGAGGTCGTGGCATCCGACCCGTCGGAGACCAGATAGGTCACCGTTCCCGCGACGACGACCGCGGCGACGGACGCGCCGACCAAAGTACGCCTGAGCATGTCTCTCCGATCACGACCCGGTCCGAATGACCCTTCGGCCGGCATCCCGGCGCCTGATGCTGCGCCTCTATCTCACCAGCGCCCCAAACCTCACGATTGTCACGCAAGCATCGACCAGAAACAACGGGACGGATCACTGCCTCGGCATTGGCTGCTGCGGCACCGGCGCGGACGACCGTCCGGCGGCGGCGACGAACGCCGCGACGCCCACGCCGGTGATCACGAGGGACATCAGCAGCGCCAGGAACCAGCCGAAGTCCAGCGAGGCATGCAGCTGCTTCTCGAGGAGAGCGTGCACCACGGGAGGGAGCGCACGGGGCTGACCGTCGAGAACCGCGGACTTGGCGGAGTCGAGACGCGTGGCGGCGAGCCCCAGGGAGACCAGCCCGAGCAATCCCGGAATCGCCGCCGCACCGACGAGCCGTCCATTCCGGAGAACCGCGCCCACGACACCCAGGCCGCCGGCGGCCAGAGCGCACAGCAGCGTCAGGTAACCCCAGCCGACGGTGCCTTCGAAACCGTTGTACGACCTGTCCAGACTGTGAGCGGCACCCGACGAGAGCCCCTCCGCCTGCAACGTCACTTTCACCCATGGCAGGACCGCTGAGACCAGCAGCAGAAACGCCGCCCCCGCGACCACGAGCCCGAACCAATTCAGTCCGCGCCCAGGTGCCGCCTGCGGTCCGCCAGGCCCGAAAGGAGCGCCCTGCTGGTACGGAGCACCCGGATACCCGGGCCCGGGAGGACTTCCCGGCTGCGGCGGACCACCGGGCCCTGGCGGACCTCCCGGTTGCGGTCCCCACTGAACTCCAGGGGGCGTGCCCTGAGGCATTCCCGGGGGCCCGAACGGCTGCCCGTGATTGCCCGCCGGTGGATTCTGGCCCGGCTGCGGATGCGGAGTCGCCCACTGCGGCTGGCCTGGTTCTTGTGGCTGGCTCATGGTCGGCAGTCGTCCTCACTGGGAGCAGAGGCGGACGTCGGGGGAGTCGCAGAGCCACCCTACTCTGACGAACAGTCCCGTCTACATAGCGAGCCGCACCGGACTTCACCGGCCGCCGGCGTCCCGGATCCAGAAAAAGGAAAAGGCCCCGCCGTAATCGGCGGGGCCTTTTCGCAAGAAATGTCCGGCGGTGTCCTACTCTCCCACACAGTCTCCCATGCAGTACCATCGGCGCTGAAGGGCTTAACTTCCGGGTTCGGAATGGGACCGGGTGT
>NZ_JBEYYT010000414.1:0-8265 GCF_040645715.1 Spirillospora sp. NPDC046719
GCCGGCGGCGGACAGGGCGTCCCGGCCTCCGGCACCGCGGCCCGCCGCGCCGGCTCCGACGCCCCAGGACGGCACGAAGCGCGGGCCGTGAAGTTCGACCTCACGCTGACGGCGGTGGACCGGGGAGCGGAGCTCACCGGGGGGATCCAGTACAGCACCGCGCTGTACGACGCGGCCACGGTCGACCGGCTGGCGGGCCACCTGGTGGTCCTGCTGGGCGCGGTGGCGGCCGACCCGGACGCGCGGGTGAGCGATCTCCCGCTGCTGACCGCCGCCGAGCGCCGGGAACTCCTGGTGACCTCCAACGACACGGCGGTCCCGCTCCCGCGGGCCGGCGGCGTCCACGAACTGGTCAGTGCGCGCGCGGCCGAGTCCCCGGATGCGCCGGCGGTGTTGGCCGCCGACGGGTCGCTGACGTACGCGGAGCTGGAAGACCGGTCGGACCGGCTGGCACGGTACCTGCGCGAGGCGGGCGTGAGCACGGAGACCGTCGTCGCGCTGTGCCTCACACCCGGCGCGGACATGGTCGTCGCGGTACTGGCGGTCTGGAAGGCGGGCGGGGCGTACCTCCCGCTGGACCCCGCGTACCCCGCCGCGCGGCTGTCGTTCTTCGTCACCGACAGCGGTGCCCGGGTGCTGGTGGGGCACCGGTCCGCGGCGGCGGTGCTGCCGGCGGACGCGCTGCCGCCGGTGACCGTGTGGCTCGACGACCCGGCGACCTCGGACCGGCTCGCCGCGACGCGGCCGGGGGACGCGCCGCGGGTCCACCCGGATCAGCTCGCGTACGTGATCTATACGTCCGGGTCGACCGGCGTGCCCAAGGGAGTGCAGGTCAGCCACGGCTCGGTGCTCAACTACGTGGCGCGGTGCCGGGAGGCGTACCCGGGAGTGCGGGGGCTTTCGCTGGTGCACGCGCCGCTCGCGTTCGACGCGGTGGTGACGCCGCTGCACGGGGCACTGGCCGCGGGCGGCTGCGTCCACGTGGCGGCGCTGGACGAGGATCTGCCGGCCCTCAGGGAACGGGTGGGCGCAGGCGACTACACCTTCGTGAAGGTGACGCCCGCCCTGCTGACCGTGCTGACGCAGCTGCCCGCCGAGTGCTCTCCCTCGCTGCAGCTGATGGTCGGCGGGGACCTGGTGCGCGGCAAGGACGTCCAGCTGTGGCGGGACCGCCACCCCGGCGTGGAGGTGGTGGCGCACTACGGCCCGACCGAGACCACGGTGGGCAGCACCGACCACCCGATCGGTGCGGGCGAACCGCCGACGACGGGCGTGGTCCCGATCGGGCGGCCGATCTGGAACACCCGGGTGTACGTGCTCGACGGGCAGCTGAACCCGGTGCCGGTCGGGGTGGCGGGCGAGCTGTTCATCGGCGGTGCCGGGGTCGCGCGCGGCTATCACGGGCGCGCGCCTCTCACCGCGGAGCGGTTCGTCGCCGACCCGTTCACCGGCCGTGGCGAGCGGCTGTACCGGACCGGGGACCGGGTGCGGCGGCGGGCCGACGGCGTACTGGAGATCCTCGGCCGGACCGACAACCAGCTCAAGGTGCGCGGATTCCGGATCGAGCCGGGCGAGGTCGAGGTGGCGCTCGCGGCGCATCCCGCGGTGGCCTCGGCGGTCGTCGACGCGTTCGGGACCCAGACCGGGGCGCGGCTGGCCGCCTGGCTGGTGCCCGCGGATCCGGCCGCGGGACTGCCGGCCGCCGGCGAGCTGCGGCGGTTCCTGGCTGGGCGGCTGCCCGACTTCATGGTCCCGTCGGTGTTCACGGAGCTGTCGTCGCTGCCCCTCACCCCCAACCAGAAGCTGGACCGGGCCGCCCTGCCGCCCGTGGACGCGTCGCGTCCCGATCTGGCCGGCTCGTACGTGCCGCCCGCCACGCCGGCCGAGGAGCTGCTGGCCGGCGTGTGGGCGCAGGTGCTCGGCCTGGACCGGGTCGGCGCGCAGGACGACTTCTTCGAACTGGGCGGGCATTCGCTCCTGGCGATGCAGGTGATCGCGCGGGTGCGCGAGGTGTGCCGGGCCGAGGTGCCGGTGGCCGTCCTCTTCGACCACCCGACCGTGGCGGGCCTGGCGGCGGCGGTCGAGACGACGGCCGCGCGCGCGGTGGCGCCGCCGCTCGAGCCCGCCCGGAACGGAGGGCGCTCGCCGCTGTCGTTCGGTCAGCAGCGGCTGTGGTTCCTGGACCGGATGGAGCCCGGCTCGATCGAGTACAACATCACGATGCCGGTGCTGCTGGGCGGCGAGCTGGACGTGGCGGCGCTGGGCGCGGCCCTGTCCGCCGTGGCCCGCAGGCACGACGTCCTGCGGACGCGGCTGGCCGCCGGGCCGGACGGAGTGCCGTACCAGGAGGCCGGTCCGCCGGTGCCGGTGCCGCTGCCCGTGCTGGACGTCTCGGGCGCCGCCGAGCCGGACGCGGCGGCGCGGGACCTGCTGGCCGAGGGAATGTCCGACCCGTTCGACCTGGCGGCCGGCCTGGTCTTCCGGGCGTGCCTGGTGCGGCTCGCCGCGGACCGGCATCTGCTGGCCGTGTCGGTGCACCATGTGGCGTTCGACGAGTGGTCGGGGCCGGTGCTGCGGCGCGAGCTGGGTGCGTTGTACGAGGCGTTCCGGCGGGGCGAGCCGGATCCGCTGCCGCCGTTGCCGGTGCAGTACGCGGACTTCGCGGTGTGGCAGCGTGGGTGGCTGACCGGCGAGGTGGTGGACTCCCAGCTGGCCTACTGGCGGGAGCGGCTGGCCGGCGTGCCGGTGCTGGACCTGCCGACCGACCGGCCCCGCCCGCCGGTGCGGTCCCCGGAGGGCGAGTTCATCCGGTTCACCGTGCCGGCCGAGGTGACCGGCGGCCTGCGCGCGGTCGCCCGTACGGGTGGCGCGACGATGTTCATGACGCTCCTGACGGCCTTCATGGTCCTGCTGCGCAGGTACACCGGTCAGGACGACGTGGTGGTGGGGACGCCGGTGGCGAACCGGGATCGGGCCGAGACCGAGGGCCTGATCGGGTTCTTCGTGAACACGCTGGTGATGCGCGCGGACCTGTCCGGCGACCCGACGTTCGCCGAATTGCTGGAGCAGGTCAGAGGCACCGCGCTGGACGCCTACGCCCACCAGGACCTGCCGTTCGAGCAGCTCGTCGACGAGCTGGTCACTGAACGGGACCGCTCCCGCACCCCCCTCTTCCAGGTGCTGCTCAACTACGTCGCGCTCACCGCCGAACCCGGCCGCCGCGACGGCGGCCGTGACGGCGACCCCGGCGCAGGGGCGACGCGGCCGGACGACGGCATCGCCGCCGGCATGGTCGCCAAGTTCGACCTGCGGCTGATGCTGGGGGAGGAGCCCGGCGGTTCCCTGACCGGCGCGCTGCACTACAGCACGGCGCTGTTCGGCGCCGACACGATCCGCCGGATGGCGGGCAACCTGGGCGTCCTGCTGGCCGATGTCGCGGCCCGCCCGGGCACCCCGCTGTCGCGGCTGCCGCTGCTGTCCCGCGCCGAACGCGACCAGCTGCTGCGCGGGCGGAACGACACCTCCGCTCCGGTCCCCGCGGCGAGCGGGCTGCACCAGCTGATCGCCGAGCGGGCCGGAGAATGCCCGGACGCGGTGGCGATCGCGTTCGGCGACCGGCAGCTGACCTACCGGCGGCTGACCGCCCGGGCGGCCGGGCTGGCCGGCTACCTGCGCGACGCCGGAGCCGGCGGCGAGACCGTGGTCGGCCTGTGCCTGGACCGCGGCATCGACATGATCGTGGCGATGCTGGCGGTGTGGCAGGCCGGCGGTGCCTACCTGCCGCTCGACCCCGAGTATCCGCCGGACCGGCTGGGCCACATGCTGGCCGCCAGCAAGGCCAGCATGGTGGTGGGCACGGCCGAGGCGCTGGAGAACCTGCCCGCGGTCCGGTCGCGCATGATCGAGATCGACGGCCCGGCGGTGCGGGCGGCACTGGCCGGCGACCCGCCCGCTCCGCGGGTGGACGTCCACCCGGACCAGCTCGCCTACGTGATGTACACCTCCGGCTCCACCGGCGCCCCCAAGGGCGTGGAGGTCACCCATCGCGGGCTGGTCAACTATGTGAGCTGGGCGCCCCGCCGGACCGGGCTCGGCGAACCGGGACACCGGTACGCGCTGCTGCAGCCGGCCGTCACCGACCTCGGCAACACCGTGATCTTCACCAGCCTGGTGGCCGGCGCGGCGCTGCACGTCATGGACGCCGGCGCGGCCACCGACCCCGCCGCGGTGGCCTGGTTCGTCCGGGCTCACGGCATCGACGGGCTCAAGGCGGTGCCCTCGCACCTGGCCGCGCTGGCCTCGGACGGCGGGCCCGCCCGGCTGCTCCCGGCGCGGTCGCTGGTGCTGGGCGGCGAGGGCGCCCCGGCCGCCTGGGTCGCCGACGTGCTGGCGGCGGCGGGCCCCCGGGACGTCGTGAACCACTACGGGCCGACCGAGACCACCATCGGCGTGGTCACGCTGCGGCTGTCGTCCGGGCATCTGGACGGCGGAACCGTCCCGATCGGATCCCCGGTCGCCAACACCCGGGTGTACGTGCTCGACGCCGACCTGAACCCGGTGCCCGCCGGTGCGGTGGGCGAGCTGTTCATCGGCGGCGCGCAGGTCGCCCGCGGGTACGCCCGGCAGCCCGCCCTGACCGCCGAGCGGTTCGTCGCCGATCCCGTCGCCGCCGACGGCGGACGCGTCTACCGGACCGGCGACCGGGCGCGGTGGCGGCCCGGCGGCGTGCTGGAGTTCCTCGGGCGGGCCGACCGCCAGGTGAAGGTGCGCGGCCACCGGATCGAGCCGGGCGAGGTCGAAGCCGCCCTGACCGCGCACCCGCGGGTGCGCTCGGCCGTCGTGGTCGCCCGCGGCGAGGGCGGCGAGCGCCTCCTCGCCGCCTACCTGGTGGCCGCGGACGCCGGCGGCCCGCCGACCGTGGAGGAGCTGCGCGAGCATCTGCGCGGACGGCTTCCGGAGTTCATGGTCCCGGCGCTGTTCACCGAGATCCCGGCGGTGCCGCTGACCCCCACCGGCAAGCTCGACCAGGCGGCGCTGCCCGGCCCGCAGGACGGCCGGCTGCGTCCCGCCACCGGCGGCGCCGAGCCGTCCGGCCCGACCGAGACCGAACTCGCCGGGATCTGGGCCGCGATCCTGAACCAGGACCGGGTGGGCGTGCACGACAACTTCTTCGACCTGGGGGGCCATTCGCTCCTCGCCATCCAGCTGATCTCCCGGATCCGTGAGGCGTTCGGGGTCGACGTCCCGATCGCGGAGGTGTTCGACAAGCCCACCATCGCCCAGCTCGCCCTGGTCGTCGACGGCGACGGCGCCGACTACGAGGAGTTCGAGCTGTAGCGGTCAGCCCGTCGCGTCGGCGGTGCTGAACCTGGCCCATGCGATCGAGCAGAACAGCACCAGGTACGCCCCGAACGAGAGGAGCCCGTGCAGGACGCCCGCCGTGTCGGCGGGCTCCCGCAGCAGCGCGTCGAACGAGGTCCACCAGTGGGTCGGCAGGTACGGGCGGACCGCGGCGAACTGCAGCACGTTGTCGGCGACCTCGCTGGCGACGACCAGGACGGTGACGGCGGCGACGGCGCCGATCGCGTGCTCGGTGAAGGTCGAGACGGCCAGGCCGATCGCGCCGAGCGACGCCATCCCCGCCGCCACGTACAGCGTGACGAGCAGCAGCCGGAGGATCCCCTCGACCAGCGGGACGGAGGTTCCCGACAGCAGCGTCACCGGCCCCAGCGGGAACAGCAGCGCGCCGGTGGCCAGCGCCACCGCGGTCACGGCGAACGTGACGGCGGTGCCGAACACGACGATCACGGCGTACTTGACGGTGAGCAGCCGGGTGCGCCCGGCCGGCACCGCGAGCAGGTACCGCAGCGTCCCGGAGCCGCTCTCCCCGGCGATCGAGTCCCCGGCGACCACGGCGACCGCGAAGGGCATGATCAGGGTGACCAGCAGGGCCAGCGCCATGAAACCGAGGAAGATCCCGTTCCCGGTGAGCTGGCTGAAGAACGCCACGTTCGGCCCCCCGGTGGCGCCCGGCGGCGGTGCCTGCGCGCGCATCCCGATGCCGATGGCGACCGGGAAGACGGCGACCACCGCGAGGAGCAGCTGATTGCGGCGCCGCCCGAAGACCAGCCGCAGCTCGGAGCGGAACAGGCGGAGCCAGGCGCGAACCGGCGCCGGCGTCCCCGCCGCGGGCGTCGTGACCTCAGTCATCGACCTCGAACCCCTCCCCGGTGAGCCCGACGAACAGGTCCTCGAGCGCGGGCGCGGTGACGCCGAAGCCGCGGACGCCGACCCCGGCGGCGACCAGCTCGGCGCAGATCCGCTCGGGCTTGTCGTCCGCGAGGTCCGCCGACACCTCGTCGCCGGCGGCCCGCACGCCGGCCAGGCCGAGCCGGGTGAGCACCGCCTCCGCCGCCGCGGGACGGGCGGTCTCCACCCGGACCCGCACCGCGCTCGTGGCGCGCAGGTCCGCCAGCGAGCCCTGGAAGGCCAGCCCGCCCGCGCGCATGACGCCGACGTGGGTGCAGACCTGCTCGACCTCGGCGAGCAGGTGCGAGGAGACGAAGACGGTGACCCCGCCGGCCGCGATGTCCCTGATCAGGGCCCGGACCTCGCGGGTGCCCTGCGGGTCCAGGCCGTTCGTCGGCTCGTCCAGGACGAGCAGGTCCCGGGGCCGCAGCAGCGCGGCGGCGATCGCCAGCCGCTGTCTCATCCCGAGCGAGTAGTGCTGGTACCTCTTCCTCGCCGCGGCCGTCAGGCCGACCCTGTCGAGCGCCTCGGCGACCCGCGCGGACGCGGTCCGGGGATCGGCCGTCCGGCCGGCCGCGTCGTACCGCAGGAGGTTGTCGCGGCCGGTCAGGAACGGGTAGAACGCGGGGCCGTCGATCAGCGAACCGACCCGCGGCAGCACCGCGGGCGCCGCGGCGGGCATGGGGGAGCCGAGCAGCGTGACCGTGCCGCCGGTGGGGAAGACCAGCCCGAGCATCATCCGGATCGTGGTCGTCTTCCCCGATCCGTTCGGGCCGAGGAACCCGTACACCGAGCCGCTCGGTACGGCCAGGTCGAGGTGGTCGACGGCGACCTGGCCGTTGCCGAACCGCTTGGTGAGCCCGTCCGATGCGATGGCCCACGTGTCCATTCCGGCTGGTCCGGTCACTTGCCGGGGGCCGGGGTCGCCACGTGCCGCCATGGCTGCGACTCGGCCTTGCCGATCCGCCCGACCGCCTGGTAGAGGACGTCGGGTGCGACCGCGCCGGCCAGGACGTGCCCGTTGCCGGTGAACAGGACGGAGAGCACGCCGGTCCGCAGCAGGCGACCGCTGCCCCACGCTCCGCGCACCGGCTCGGCGAACCGCTCCAGTGAGCTCAACGCCGTTCCCGGGTCCAGGTCGGGCGACGCCGCGGGCCCGTTCGCGGGCGCCTTGACCGACGCCTTGTCGGAACCGCTGAACGGTGCGCGCCCGCCCTTGGACGCGCCGCGGGCCGCCGCGGGCACGGACGACTCGGGCAGGTCGGCGACGGCGAGCCAGCCGCTGCCGATCAGGCCCGTCCCGCCCAGGAGGGGGACGCCCTGGGTGGCGTCGGCGGTGCCCTTGCCTGAACCGGCGTTCCCGCTGCGCCGGTCCTGCCCCTGCAGGACGGTCGCCCCGGCGGGCGGGCGGAAGGCGAAGCGCGTGGACGGCCGGGCGAACGAGACCGAGCTGTAGCCCACGCTGAAGGCGGGGGCGGTCGCGCCCTTCCCGTACACCTGCACCCGCAGCGGCACGTCGCGGGCACTGTCGATGGCGATGCGCACCGTGCCGATCAGCGAGCCGCCGCTCTTCGGCGCCAGCACGAGCTGGTAGGCGGGCCGGCCGGCAACCGTCACCGGCGCGGCGGTGGTCACCGTCGTGGTCGGGCCGGCCTTGGCGAGCGCCTGCTCGGCGGCCTGCTGCGGCGTGACCGGCAGGGGCGTGGCGGGCGGCGCCTGCGCGTCGGCAGGCAGTGCCGTGTGGACGGCCTGGTTGGCGGCGCTGTCCCACAGCCACAGGCTGCCGCCGTTCCTGACCAGGTCGAACTCCTTCATGCGCTGCGGCAGTTCGAGCCGGTAGTGCGCCGGATCCGCGTACCAGACGCGGATCGTGTTCGATCCGGCGAGCAGCGACTGGAGCGGGGACGCGCCGGCCGCCGGTGGCGGCGACGGAAGGCCCAGCGACGCCGTCTCGCTGATCGTCCCGGACAGCGGCGGCACGGACGCCCGGCCGGCGACCGCGGCGAGGAGCTGCCC
>NZ_JBEYYT010000415.1:0-8235 GCF_040645715.1 Spirillospora sp. NPDC046719
GCGCCAGCGCGAGCGCCGCCTCGGGCGGCCCGGTCAACGCGGGCGCACCGTCCGGCGCGGGCGGTGCGGCGGGCGCGGTCCCGGAATCGAGCAGGCCCGCGGGACGGACGGGTTCCGGCGCCGATGTCATGGCGCGATCTTAGGAGCTTCGGCGGCCGCCGCCCGTCCGCCAGGATGGGGCCATGGAACCGGTACCGGAGGACTGGGACAGGGCGCTGGCGATCGTCGCGCACCCCGACGACCTGGAGTACGGCGGCTCGACCGCGGTCGCGAAGTGGACGTCCCAGGGCAAGAGCGTGACGCAGGTGCTGGCGACCCGGGGCGAGGCCGGGATCGACGGCATGGACCCGGACGAGGTGCGCCGCGTCCGCACCCTGGAGCAGATCGAGGCGGCCCGCCGGGTCGGCGTCGAGAACGTCGAGTTCCTGGACCTGCAGGACGGCGTGCTGGAGTACGGGCTGCCGCTGCGGCGCCTCCTCGCGGCGGCGATCCGGCGGCACCGGCCCGAGGTGGTGCTGTCGGTGAACTTCCGCGAGACCTTCCCCGGCGGCGGCTTCAACATGGCCGACCACCGGGTGCTCGGCCTCGCGGTCGCCGACGCGATCAGGGACGCGGCGAACCGCTGGGTGTTCCGCGACCTCGGCCTGGAGCCGTGGCAGGGCGTCCGGTTCGCGCTGTTCGGCGGGTCGCCGCAGGCCGGGCACTACGTGGACGTCACCGGCCACCTGCAGGACGGCATCGACTCGCTGCTGGCGCACGAGGTGTACTTCGGCAACCTCGGCGCGGGCTTCGACGCCGCCGCGTTCCTCACCGGCATCGTCGAGCCGACCGGACGGGCCGTGGGCGTGGAGCACGCCATGCCCTTCGAGATGATCGGAGGGTGACGGCGCCGAACGCGGCCTGAGCGCGGCGACCGCGACCCGGCGCGCGGCTCAGTGCCGGGCGTTGGGCCGCTTGCCCTTGTTGTGCTTGCTGCGCTTGCGGGCCCGGCGCTTCCGCGTTCTCTTCGACATGTCCCGATTGACCACCCGGGGGGCGGCGGACGCAAGGAACCCGGCGCTCCCCGGAACGCAGAAACCCGCCGGCCGTGCGACCGAAAAGCGGCGCACGGCCCGGCGGGCGACGGCGGTCACGGGACGGGGCCCGTAACGGGGTCCCGGGTCAGCGGACCTCGGTGATCTCGGGGCCGCGCTCGAACGGGTTGAAGCTCTCCTCGCCGCCCTGCTCCTCGCCGTTCTCCCCGGCCTCGCTGAACTCCTTGGGGATCTGCAGCTCGAGCAGGTCGCGGGGCGGCATCGGCGCGTCGCCGCGGACGACGACCACGCCGCGCAGCACGTCCTCCAGGACCTGCCACTGCTCCTCGTCCTCGATCGCGGCGCCCTGCACCACGGCCTGGAGGAACCAGCGGGGGCCGTCGACGCCGAGGAAGCGGATGATCTGCGGCGCCCAGCCCTGGTCGACGAACTCCTGCGGGATCTGCTCGCGGACCTCCTGCGGCATCTCCGCGAGGACCTCCTCGGTCAGCGCGGCGGGGATCATCGCCAGCAGCTCGGGACCGAACGGCCCCTCGCCCTCCTGGGTCTGCCCCTGCGCCTCCTCCTCGATGTCCTTGGCGGTCTCGCGGCGCACGTCGTCCCAGATGCCGCTGCGCTTGGGCGCGGCGAACACCTGGAGCTGCATGGCGCTCTCCTCGTACTGGACGAGCACCGCGACCGGCCGGCCGTCGAGGGGGTTGCCCTCCTCGTCGACCTGGGTGGCCTCGAAGTTCACCTGGAAACCGAGCCCCGGCGCGATCGGCACCCGCATCGAGCCGAAGTCCAGGCGCTGCATCTCGGGGAAGGAGTCCTCGGAGTCCCAGGGCCCGCCCTCGGCCTTCGCGGCCTCGGCGGGAGCCTCCTCGGCGGCCTCGTCAACGGCCTCCGCCGGTTCCTCGGTCGCCTCGGGCCCCTTCTCGGGCTCCTCGGCCTGCCGGCGACGTCCAAAAGCCACGACTCACGCTCCTTCTCGACTGTGCTCGTTACCAGTGTCACCCATGCCCGGGAGCCTCCGGCCCGCCGTACCCGCCCGTGGAGCCGAATCCGCCGGTCCCGCGGGCCGATCCGGGAAGGTCGGCGACCTCGTGGAACACAGCCTGTTCCACCCGCTGCACGACCATCTGCGCGATGCGGTCGCCGCGCCGCAGCCGCACGGTGGCGCGGCGGTCGGTGTTCAGCAGGGTCACCTTGATCTCACCCCGATAGCCGGCGTCGACCGTACCGGGTGCGTTGACTATGGTGACCCCCAACCTAGCGCCCAAACCGGACCTGGGGTGAATGAAAGCGGCGTAGCCGTCGGGCAGCGCGATCGCCATGCCCGTGGGGACGACGGCGCGCTCTCCCGGCGGCAGCTCGACGTCCTCGGCGGCGACCAGATCGGCGCCCGCGTCGCCCGCGTGGGCGTACTGCGGCAGGGGCAGCCCGGGATCGAGCCGCTTGATCAGCACATCGACCTTGCCCAACGTCCACCTCGCGTTCGGGAGCGTTCCGGCGGTCCCGCCGAGAAGCCACACGACAATACCGGGGCCGAGGGCGGCGGGCCGCATGTGAAACGCCCTCGCGTCCTGTTCCGCGCGCGACCCTACCCCGTTTCCCCGCCGGCACCCGGCACCGATGGCGTACCGGCGGGGATGAGTGGGACACTGCGGAAAGTCCGTATCGTCAGGAAGGTCCGTTCGTGTTCTGGTCGCTGGTGGTCGCCGCGCTGCTGCGGGTGCTCGCCGCGGCCGAATGGGCCGGGACGGCGCCGGGGCAGCCGGTGCTGGTGGCGCTGGCGACGGTCACCATGGCGGGACTGGTCGTCCTGGCCGTGGTGCGTGTGCGCGCGGCCGGGCCGGGTCACCGGGCGGCACTGGCGCGCGTGCGGACGACCTTGCGGGAACGGACGCTGCGGACCGCCTTCCTCCCGCAGCGCGATCCGGACGCGGCGGGGCGCCCCCGCCCGCGGGCACCGGGAGCGGAGATCGCGGCCGCCTGAGCGCGGCCGGCACGCCCTCGATCCCCCTCCCACCGGAAGGTGCTCATGTCCGTGTTCGACGTTCCCGTTTCGCTCGCGTACACCCTGGTCAAGGGACTGGCCGACGGCATCGGCCCGGTCGCCGGACCGTCGGCGGCCGCCGCCGCGATCCTCCTGTTCACGCTCCTGGTCCGGCTGGCGATGCTGCCGCTCGCCGTCTCGGCCGCCCGCGGCGAGCGGACCCGGGCGCGGCTGCTGCCCCAGGTCCAGGCCCTGCAGAAGAAGCACGGGAGGGACCCGCGGCGGCTCCAGCGGGAGACGGCCGCGCTGTACGAGGCGGAGGGCGCGACCCCGCTGTCGGGATGCCTGCCGATGTTCGCGCAGGTGCCGTTCTTCATGGTGATGTACCGGTTGTTCCGTTCGGCGACGGTGGCGGGGCACCAGAACGTCCTGCTCGCGCACACGTTGCTGGGCGCGCCGCTGGGGCAGAACTGGATCGGGCTGGTCGGCGGCGGCCTGTTCGCGCCGCCGTCGCTGGTGTTCCTCGGCCTGTTCGCGCTGCTCGCGGCGCTGGCGGTGTGGTCATCGCGGCGGGCCGCGCGGACCGCTCCGGCCGGGGCGGCGGGCGCGCTGGCCCGGGTGGCGCCGTTCGGGACGGTGGTCTTCGCGGCGTTCGTGCCGCTGGCCGCCGTGCTGTACCTGCTGGCGTCCGGCACGTGGACGGCGGTGGAGCGCGCCGTCCTGCACGGGCGGACCGCGGCGCCGGCGGCCTGAATCACCGGGTTCGCCTTGACGGCGCCATTGGACGCCGGTTCGATAGAAACCGAACCCGATTCTGGACACGACGCCGAGGGCGGTGAGCGGGCGTGACGACCGCTGCGCGGGACGAGATCGACGGCAACCTGTCCACGCTGGAGTTCTGGGCCCTGCCCCAGGAGCGGCGGCTGGCCGCCTTCGCCCGGCTGCGCGAGCGGGACCATCCGGCGTTCTTCCAGGAGCTGAAGCTGCCGTTCGTCAAGTCGGGCGCCGGTTTCTACGCGCTGGCCCGGCACGCCGACGTGGTCGAGGCGAGCCGGACGCCGCAGATCTTCAGCAGCGAGCCGTGCTCCAACAGCATCGCCGACCTGCCGCGGTTCCTCGCCCGCTACTTCGGCTCGATGATCAACATGGACGACCCGCGGCACGCCAAGATCCGCCGGATCGTGTCGCGGGCGTTCACCCCCCGCGTCCTGGAGAAGACGGAGGACGACCTCCAGCGCAGCGCCACCCGGATCGTCGACGACCTGCTCGCCAAGGGCTCGACCGACTTCGTCACCGACGTCGCGGCGCGGCTCCCGCTGCAGGTCATCTGCGACATGATGGGGATCCCCGAGCACATCCGCCCCATGGTGTACGACCGGACGAACCTCATCCTCGGCCTCGGCGACCCCGAGTACACGGGCGGCAAGAACTACGCCCGCGACGGCATCACCCGCATGGGCGCCCTCTACGGGCTGCTCAAGGTGCTGGCCGCCGGGTACGAGCTGAACCACCTGGCGATGAAGCTGGCCCGGCAGCGCCGCAGGAATCCCGGCGACGACCTGGTGTCGGCGCTGGTCTCGGCGAACGTGGACGGCGAGTCGCTGACCGACCAGGAGATCGGCTCGTTCTTCATCCTGCTCGTCGTCGCCGGCAATGAGACGACCCGCAACGCGATGTCGCACGGGCTGAAGCTGCTGACCGACAACCCCGAGCAGCGCGCGCTGCTGCTGGAGGACTTCGACGCGCACATCCCGGGCGCGGTCGAGGAGATCGTCCGGCTGGCGACGCCGGTCATCCAGTTCCGCCGGACGCTGACCCGCGACCACGAGATGAACGGCCACGAGTACAAGGCGGGCGACAAGGTCCTGCTCTTCTACAACTCCGCGAACCGCGACGAGACGGTCTTCGAGAACCCGGACGCGTTCGACATCACCCGCTCGCCGAACCCGCACGTCGGGTTCGGCGGCCCCGGGCCGCACTTCTGCCTCGGCGCCAACCTCGCCCGCCGCGAGATCACGGTGATGTACCGCGAGCTGTTCACCCGCGTCCCGCGGATCCGCGCGACCGGGGAGCCCGACCGGCTGTTCTCCAGCTTCATCAACGGGATCAAGCACCTGCCCTGCGCGATCTGACCCCGCAGGACGCCGCCGGGACGCCGCCGGGTGGTCCGGCACGGGCCGGTCCCGCGCGCCGCGCGCGGGACCGGACGGCCCGGCGGGTTCAGCCTGCGGGCGCCAGCGTCACGTCCACCGTCAGGTCGGCGGGCGCGCTCTCCAGCGTCAGCTCGGCGATCCGCCCCGCGGCGGCGAGGTCGGAACGGGAGACCCGGCCGGCCTCCGCGCCGCGCACCACGGCCCGCGACACGTCCGCGCGCATCGACGCCTTCGCCTCCGACTTGGCCTTGCGGACCTGCCGCAGCGCCTCGCCGGTCGCGGCGAGCACCGCCGGGTCGCCGCCCGCGGGCAGCTCGCCCGGCAGCGGCCAGGACGCGGCGTGCACCGAGCCCTTCCGCCACCACGACCAGACCTCCTCGGTCACGAACGGCAGCACCGGCGCGAACAGCCGCAGCAGCACCGACAGCGCCGACCGCAGTGCGGCGCGCGCCGACTGCGCCTCCGGCCCCTCCCCGTACGCGCGCGCCTTGACCAGCTCCAGGTAGTCGTCGCAGAACTCCCAGAAGAACCGCTCCGTGCGCTCCAGGGCGCGCGTGTAGTCGTAGCCCTCGAACGCCTCCGTCGCGTCCGCGACGACACCGGACAGCGACGCCAGCATCGCCCGGTCCAGCGGCTCGGTCACCGCCGCGTCCCGGTCCACCTCGCCGAGCCCCAGCACGAACTTCGACGCGTTGAGGATCTTGATGGCGAGCCGCCGGCCGACCTTGATCTGGCCGGTGTCGAACGCGGTGTCGGTGCCCGGCCGGCCGCTCGCCGCCCAGTACCGGACGGCGTCCGAGCCGTACTCGCGCAGCAGGTCGATCGGGGTGACGACGTTCCCCTTGGACTTCGACATCTTCTTGCGGTCCGGGTCGAGGATCCAGCCCGACAGCGCCGTGTCCGTCCACGGCAGCGACCCGTGCTCCAGATGCGACCGGACCACCGTCGAGAACAGCCACGTCCGGATGATGTCGTGCGCCTGCGGCCGCAGGTCGTAGGGGAACACCCGGGAGAACAGGTCGGCGTCGCGCTCCCAGCCGCCCGCGATCTGCGGCGTCAGCGACGACGTCGCCCAGGTGTCCATGACGTCCGGGTCGCCGGTGAACCCGTTCGGCTTGCCGCGCTGGTCCTCGGTGAAGCCCGGCGGGACGTCGGAGGACGGGTCGACGGGCAGCGCGTCCTCCGGCGGGACGATCGGCGCGTCGTAGCGCGGCTCGCCGGCCGCGTCCAGCGGGTACCAGACCGGGATCGGCACGCCGAAGAACCGCTGCCGGGAGATCAGCCAGTCGCCGTTCAGGCCCTCCACCCAGTTCTCGTAGCGGGCCCGCATGTACGGCGGGTGCCAGTTCAGCTCCGCGCCGCGCGCGAGCAGCTCGGCGCGGGTCGCGGCGTCGCGCCCGCCGTTGCGGATGTACCACTGCCGGGTGGTGACGATCTCGAGCGGCTTGTTGCCCTTCTCGTAGAACTTCACCGGACGGCTGATCTTGCGCGGCTCGCCGTCCAGGTCGCCGGACTCGCGGAGCATCTCGACGACGCGCTCCTTGGCGGAGAAGACCGTCTTGCCGGCCAGCTCCGCGTACGGCTCCGCCGGGACGCCCGCCGGCGGCTCGGCCGACAGCCGGCCGTCCCAGCCGATCACCGCCCGGGTCGGCAGGTTCAGCTCGCGCCACCAGGTGACGTCCGTGACGTCGCCGAACGTGCAGATCATCGCGATGCCCGACCCCTTGTCGGGCTCGGCGAGCCGGTGCCCGAGGACCGGCACCTCGACGCCGAACAGCGGCGTGCGGACCGTCGTCCCGAACAGCTCCTGGTACCGCTCGTCGTCGGGGTGCGCGACCAGCGCCACGCACGCCGGCAGCAGCTCCGGGCGCGTCGTCTCGACGTAGACGGGCCGCTCGTCGCCGTGGAACCGGATGCGGTGGAACGCGCCCGGCTGCTCGCGGTCCTCCAGCTCGGCCTGCGCGACGGCCGTGCGGAACGTCACGTCCCACAGCGTCGGCGCCTCCGACACGTACGCCTCGCCGCGCGCCAGGTTCCGCAGGAACGCGCGCTGCGACGCCGTCCGGGACGCCTCGCCGATGGTGGAGTAGAGGTGGGTCCAGTCGACCGACAGGCCGACGCGGCGCCACATCTCCTCGAACGCCTTCTCGTCGACCTCGGTGAGCCGCTCGCACAGCTCGATGAAGTTCCGCCGCGACACCGGGACCTGGCGCTTCGGGTCGGGCTTGGCCGGCGGCTCGAACTCCGGGTCGTAGGGCAGCGACGGCTCGCACCGCACGCCGAAGTAGTTCTGCACGCGCCGCTCGGTGGGCAGCCCGTTATCGTCCCAGCCCATCGGGTAGAAGACGGCGCGACCGCGCATGCGGTGGAAGCGGGCGACGGTGTCGGTATGGGTGTAGGAGAAGACGTGGCCGACGTGGAGGGAGCCGCTCACGGTGGGCGGCGGGGTGTCGATCGAGTAGACCTCGCCGCGCGGCCGGGTGCGGTCGAAGCGGTAGACGCCGGCGTCCTCCCAGGCGCGTACCCACTTGTCCTCCAGGCCGTCCAGGGAGGGCTTGGGAGGGACGCTCGGCGTACGCGGCTGCTCTGTCATGGGGCAATGGTATTGACATCCGTCCCCTCCGCATGCCACTTGCCCGCGCCGACGCGGCGGCCTTTCCCGCCCGGAGCGGGGCGTTCCGGTAGCGTCGGAGGCGACAGGACGACTGGAGGACGATGATGGCGGACAAGGGCGACATCGGCTATCGCGTGATGGCCGGCGCCGCGGCCTTCGCGAGCGGCTGGGCCGCGAAGAAGGCGATCACGCTCGTGTGGAAGAAGAGCACCGGCAAGGAGCCGCCGACCAACCCCGAGTCTCCGGACGTGGCGCTGGCCGAGGCGATCGGCTGGGCGGTGGTGGTGGGCGTCGGCGTGGAGGTCGCGCGGCTGGTGGCCACCCGTGCCGCCGCCCACCAGTG
Organism: Spirillospora sp. NPDC046719; assembly: GCF_040645715.1. Lineage (NCBI taxonomy): Bacteria > Bacillati > Actinomycetota > Actinomycetes > Streptosporangiales > Thermomonosporaceae > Spirillospora > Spirillospora sp. NPDC046719. Next base: position 8,123 of record NZ_JBEYYT010000415.1, read on the forward strand.
GGCCAAGGGGACCGGCGAGCTCCCCTCCCACCTCAAGGTGGACGCCTGATCGCGAGGGCTTGATCAGGCGGGCCCGGTCGAGGGCCCGAACGCGTCGTGGCCGGTCCCGGTTC
>NZ_JBEYYT010000416.1:0-8210 GCF_040645715.1 Spirillospora sp. NPDC046719
GGTCCTCCGGCGGCGGGTCGTGGTCGAACCAGGGGGCGCCGGTCCCGTTCACCGAGCGCGCCGCGTCGTGCCCGTGCAGCCGGGCGAGCGCGTCGCGGTCCAGGCTCGCCAGCGCGATCGCGATCACCACGACCCCGGCGGGCACGTTGATGTAGAAGATCCAGGGCCAGCCCCACGCCTGCACGATCAGGCCGCCGAGGACGGGCCCGCTGACCGCGCCGAGCGGCCCCAGGGTCATGACGAGCGCGCTCGCCCGTCCCGCGAGCTCCGGCCGGACGGCCCGCACCGTCACCGCCGGGACCAGCGCGAACAGCACCGCCGCGAACGCCCCCTGCACCACCCGCGCCGCCACCAGCGCGCCGAGGCCGGGCGCGAGGCCCGCGGCGAGGCTGCTCAGCGTGAAACCGCCGGTCGCGAGCACGAGCGCGGCCCGCGGACCCGTCCGGTCGAGCCACCGCCCGGCGGGCAGGCTGAGCGCGACCAACGGCACCAGGTAGCCAAGGACGGCCCACTGGGCCGCGGCCGTGCGGACGCCGAGGGCGCGCTCCACGGCCGGCAGCGCCACGGCCACGATGCTGGTGTCCAGCGTGGCCATGAACACGACGAGCCCGCACCCGACCACGGGCCACCAACGGTTCCTCTCCATCGACCCTCCAAACTACACACCACGTGTACTTCAAGAAATTACACACTGCGTGCAGTTAAGGCCAGGGCTCGGGCTGAGAGCATGGGGGGCATGGCGAGGTCGATCGAGGAGCCGCGGAACGCGCGCAGCCGCCGGTCGCGGGCGGCGCTGCTGCGCGCGGCGCGCGAACTCGTCGAGGAGCACGGCATGGCGGCGACGACCATGGCGGCCGTCGCGGAGCGCGCCGGAGTGTCGCGGCGCGCCGTCTACCTGCACTTCGCGTCCCGCGCCGAGCTGATCAGCGAGCTGTTCGACTACGTGAACGAGGTCGAGGACATCGAGGGCCGGTTCGCCCCGGTGAGCGACGCGCCCGACGCGGTCGCCGCCTTGGAGCGCTTCGCGCACCGGCACGCCGCGTTCATGCCGCGCATCCTCGCGGTGTCGCGCGCGGTGGAGCGGGAGGCGGGCGACGACCCGGACGCGGCACGGCACTGGGCCACCGCGATGTACTGGCGCTACGAGACGAACCGGGCGCTCATCGCCCGCCTGGACGCCGAAGGCGTCCTCGCGCCCGGCTGGACCGTCGACACCGCCACCGACATGCTGCTCGCGCTCATCTCCAACGGCGTCAGCGAGACCCTCCTCGTCGACCGCGGCTGGACACCGGAGCAGATAGGCGACCACATGGCCCGCCTCCTGCACTCCACCTTCGTCGCCCCCCACACCCCGCGCTGAGACGATCGGCGAACGCGGAGATACCGACCCCGAGCGCTTCGTGTCGCCGGACGCGGACGGGGCAGGGTCTCCCTCGCCGATGGCGGCTGCGCGCGGGACGGGGAACGGAAGGCGGAACGAGATGGCCTCCTCTGTACCGGTGCGCCCGGCTTCGCTGAGCAGGGCCGACATCGCGGATCTCCCGGAACGGGTCGGCGGCCCGGTGGTGCTGCCCGGCGACGCCGGTTACCCGGCTGAATGTGCCACCTTCAACCTGCTGACCCCGGTACGTCCGGCGGTCGCGGTCGGCGCGACCGGCGCGGACGACGTCCGGGCCGCGGTGCGGTTCGCCGCCGAGCGGGACCTGCCGGTGGCCGTCCTCGCCACCGGACACCAGATGGCCCGCTCCGCCGAGGGGGCGGTGCTGATCAACATGTCTCGGATGGGGGCCGTCCGCGTCGACCCCGGACGGAGGGTCGCGCGCGTCGAGGGCGGAGCCCGCTGGCGCGACACCCTCGACGAGGCCGGCGCCCACGGCCTCGCTCCGATCAGCGGCGGCTCGTCCAGCGTCGGCGTCGTCGGCTACCACCTCGGCGGCGGGGCGAGCCCGATCATGGGCCGCCTCCACGGATACGCCGCCGACCACGTGCGGGCGATCGAGGTCGTCACCGCGGACGGCGAGGCGCGCCGGGCCACCCCGTCCTCCGACCCGGACCTGTACTGGGCGCTGCTCGGCGGAACGGGCAACTTCGGCGCGGTCACCGCCCTGGAGTTCGCGCTCTTCCCCGTCCGCCGGTTCTACGGCGCCGGACTCTTCTTCGCCGGCGAGCACATGGCGCGGACGTTGCACGCCTGGCGGGAATGGGCGCGCGGCCTGCCGAGGGAGATGAGCTCGTCCGTCGCCTTCCAGCGCGCTCTGCCCGCGATGCCGGAGCCCCTCCGCGGACGGTTCGTGATGCACCTGCGGTTCACCTCGCTCGGACCGCGGGACGAGGCGGAACGCGCCTTCGAACCGATGCGCCGGATCGCGCCGACGCTGCTGGAATCGATCACCGAGCCGCCCTACCGCGAGGCCGCCTCGCTGTTCCTCGACCCGCCCGGTCCTTTCCCGTGGGTCGAGCGCTCGGGAATGCTGCGGGACTTTCCCGGCGAGGCGGCCGAGGCCCTCCTCGCCGTGGCGGGCCCCGATTCGGAAAGCGAACTGAGCCTCGTCGAAGTGCGCCGCCTCGGCGGAGCCATGGAAGCGCCACCGGCCGTCCCCAACGCGGTTCCCGGCCGGGACGCGGGATGGTCGGTGCTGGGCATCGGCGGAGGCGACGCGGGCAAGACCGCGCTGTTCCAAGAGCAACTGGACACCCTGGTCGACGCGCTCGCCCCATGGACCATGGACGAGCGAATGCCCAACCTTCTCGGCGCATGGGAAGCCGCCACTCCGCAAGCCCTACGCGCGATCTACGGCCGCGAACGGTACGACCGCCTCGCCGCCGTCAAGAAGCGCTACGACCCGCGCAACCTGTTCCGCATGAACCACAACATCACGCCCGCCGACCACGCCGACGGCGGGCGGCCCAAGGATTCTTGATGCCTTGTTGGCCGCGCCCGGGGCGATATCGCGGGGTTTCGGGAAACCACCACGCTGTCCGCGCCTTGATCGTGAGGGGAGTTGCCCGGTGCCCACCCAACGCACCAGCCGAAAGCCCGCAACGGGAAGCCAGCCATGGGTGCACGTCGATGGCAGGGAGATCCAGAGTTTCGGCACGGTCCGGATGTTCCCGCTCGGCCTGTCGTTCGAGGCCCGGATGTACTCCTGCGAGAGGCTCAACCAGGTTCTGGCCGACACCCAGATCCTCTACAGCCTCTACAAGAAGCATCACTGGCTGATGCGCGGGCCGACCTTCTACCAGCTCCATCTCCTGCTCGACAAGCATGCCGAGGAGCAGCTCAAGCTGGTGGACCTGATCGCCGAGCGGGTGCAGACCCTCGGCGGCGTCGCGGTCGGCGACCCCCGCCACGTCGCGGAGATCACCGCCGTGCCGCGCCCGCCGAACGGCGCCGAGGAGGTCCCCGCGATGCTGTCGCGGCTGCTCGAGGCGCACGAGACGATCCTCGTCACGGCCCACGAGGTCGCCGCCCGCGCCCAGGAGATGGGCGACGACGGCACGAACGACCTGCTGGTCTCCGACGTCATCCGCACCGGCGAGCTGCAGGCCTGGTTCCTGATCGAGCACCTGGTCGACACCCCGCTCGTCGAGGCCCCGCACGACGGCCCCGCCCACTGACCCAGCCCATGCCGGCGCCGGTCGTCCCCTGGGCGGGCAGGGGACGCATGGGCGGTGTCAGCCGTTAGGAAGGATCACGGCGCGGCCGTTGACGCGGCCCGCGTGCAGGCGCTCGTACGCCTCGGGTGCCTCGTCGAGCGAGTAGGTCTCGACGTGCACGTCCACGACCCCGGACCGCGCCAGCTCCAGCACCTCGATCAGCTCGGCGCGGCTGCCCCAGTAGGGCGCCCGCACCGACGCGTCGTACGGGATGACGCCGAACCCGAGCTGCGCAATGCCGCCGCCGATCCCGACGATCAGCACGTCCGCCTCCACGCCCGCGACGGCCGTCGCCGTCGCCACCGTCGGCGGCGCCCCGACGAAGTCGAACACCGCCTGCGCCCCGAGCCCGCCGGTCAGCTCCCGCACGCGCGCCGTCGCCCGCTCGTCCGACAGCACCGTCTCGTGCGCGCCGACCGTCCGGGCCAGCTCCAGCTTGTCCTCCGACACGTCCAGCGCGATCACCCGCGCCGGGCTCAGCGCCCGCAGCACCTGGATCGCCACATGCCCGAGCCCGCCCGTCCCGATCACCACCGCGGCGCTGCCCGGCACCAGCTTCGGCAGCGCCCCCTTGATCGCGTGGTACGGCGTCAGCCCCGCGTCCGTCAGCGGGACGTTCCGCACCGGGTCCAGCCCGCCGAGCGGCACCAGGTGGCGGGCGTCATCGACCAGCAGGTACTCGGCGATCGCGCCGGGCGCGCCCAGCCCCGGCGGCCGGATCTCCAGCTCCTCCGCCCGCAGGCAGTAGTTCTCCTTGCCCTGCGCGCACATCAGGCACGTCCCGCATCCCCACGGCCCGTAGACGGCCACCGACTCCCCGATCGCCACCCCCTCGACACCGTCCCCGAGCGCCTCCACCGTCCCGGCGCCCTCGTGCCCGAGCGTCAGCGGCAGCGGGAACGCGAGCTGCTCCGCCGGCCAGCTCATCACCGCGATGTCGGAATGGCAGACGCCCGCCGCCGTGACCTTCAGCAGGACCTGCCCCGGGCCCACGACGGGGTCCGGCACCGTCACGACCTCCGGCGCACCGCCCACCTCGCGATACTGCACCGCCTTCATGGCTCCCCCTCCGACGACGGCCGCCGCCCCCGGACGGCCTTCTCCCTCGCCGCAGGGCATGCCCCCGAACAGGGCGTTCCACCCGCCCCGGAGGGCGGTTCACCCGGAAGCCGGTTCGGCGGGGCTCCCGCCGTCCTCCCGGCGGACGCATTCGATCCAGTACCGGCCGTCCTCGTCCCGGTGGGCGCCGTGGATGTCGGTGGCGATGTCCGGGAAGGCGCGGTCGAACTCCTCCAGCGCCCGCAAGTACGTCATCACCGGCCCGTCGTCGGGCCCGGTGGCCTCTCCCGGCATCAGCATCGGGATCCCCGGCGGGGTGACGACGACCGTCGCGGCGGAGATCCGTCCGGCCAGCCGCTCCAGCGGCACCCGCTCGGTGCCGGACCGGATGAGGCGCTGGTAGCAGTCGCCGGGCGTCAGCGCGGGCTCCGGCAGGTCGGTGAACACCCGGTCGAGCAGCGTCCCGAGGTCCGACCCGCTCAGCCGCAGATGAGCCTGCTCGCAGTACCGGCGCAGGCCGACCCCCTCGGGCCCGAAGCCGGGCACCATCTCCCGCAGCGGCACGTCGTCGTCATAGGCGTTCTTGAAGTCGACGAGGGCGTCGATCAGCGTCCCCCACTTGCCCTTCGTGATGCCGATCGAGAACAGGACGAGCAGCGTGTAGTCACCGGTCTTCTCCACCACGATCCCGCGTCGCCGCAGGTAGGCGGCCACGACCGGCGCGGGGACGCCCCAGCGGGCCGGCCCGCCCGCCGCGTCGGCGCCCGGGCAGGTGATCGTCACCTTGATCGGGTCCAGCAGGCAGTAGCCCTCGTCGAGGCCGTCGAACCCGTGCCAGGACGCGCCCGGCTCCAGCGCCCAGCACGAAGGCTCGGTGCACAGCAGCTCCGGGTCGGCGTCCTTGAACGGCACCGTCGCGCCCGTGCGCGGATCCGTCACGGCCGGCGGCTGCCACACGCCGAAGAACCACGGCGGACGCGCGTCGTCCGACCGGATCTGCGCGGCCACCCGCACCATGGCCTGCCGGAACCGCACCGCCTCCACGATCGCCTCGCCGGTGAGGAAGGGCCCGGACGGCCCGTCCATCATCGCCGCCGCCACGTCCAGCGACGCGATCATCGGATACAGCGGCGACGTCGAGGCGTGCATCAGATAGGTCTCGTTGAACCGGTCGTAGTCCACCGGTGCCCGCTCCGACGACCGGACGTGCAGCATCGACGACTGCGACAGCGCCGCCAGCAGCTTGTGCGTGGACTGGGTCGCGAACACCGTGGGACGTCCCGGCCCCGGCACGGCCCGCTCGTCCACCGCCATCCCGTACCGGCGCTCGTACATCCGGTTGAACCGCGCGTACGCGAACCACGCCTCGTCGAAATGGACGCGCGGGACGCTGTCGCCCAGCAGCCCCGCCACGCGCACCGCGTCGTAGCACAGCCCGTCATACGTCGAATTCGTGATCACCGCGTACGAGGGCTCCGGCGCGGCAGCGCCACCGGCGAGCGGATGACCGGCGAGGCGCCCCCGGACGGCGTCCCGCCGCAGGGCCCCCGGCGGGACGGGCCCGGCCAGCCCGAGCCCGTTGCGCTCCGGCACCAGGTACACCGGCCGGGCACCGCTGATCGTCAGCGCGTGCTGGATCGACTTGTGGCAGTTCCGGTCCACCAGCACCAGCTCGTCGCGGGCGATCGCGTGGTGCCCGACGATGCGGTTGGCGGTCGAGTTCCCGTTGACCACGAAGAACGTCCGCTCGGCCCCGAACACCCGGGCGGCGTTGCGCTCGGCGTCCCCGATCGGCCCGGTGTGCTCCAGCGGCGACCCCAGGTCCGTCACGGAGATCGACAGGTCGGTGCGCAGCAGATGCTCGCCGAAGTAGTCGAAGAACGCCCGCCCCACCCCCGTCTTGAGGAACGCGACGCCCCCCGCGTGCGCCGGGGTGTGCCACGAGTACCGGTGGTCCTCGTCGAACCGGCGCAGCGCGGCGAAGAACGGAGGCAGCCGGCTCTCGGCGTGCTCCTCCGCGGCCCGGCTGATCCTCCCGGCGATGAACGCGGGCGTGTCCTCCAGCGGGTACACCAGCCCGCAGATCACCTCGTACACCCACAGGGGCACGTCCCGGACGCCGCCGTCGCGCATCATCAGGAAGACCGGCAGCCCGTGGAAGCGTCCGGTGATCCCGCCGAGGACCTGGTCGGCGTCCTGCACCGCCCACTCGGCGAGGACCGCCGCGAGCGTCGCGTCCGACCGCAGCACCGCGAGCGCGTCCTCGGTCCGGTGGGTCCACCGCACCCGCAGCCCGCGCCGCTCCATCTCACCGCGCACGTCCCGCAACTGCTCGGCGGCCACGGAGTCGGCGTCGGCCCGCTCGCCCGCCGCGATGAGAACCGTGTGCTCCAAGGGGGCTCCTAGGCTCGGAACGAGGACCCGGTCGCCGCCAGTAGTACAACAATCACCGTGCGTGCGGACAGGCTCCGGCAGCCAACTGTCACCCACCGGTCTCGTCCGCCACCGGACGCCTCGCGCCCCACTCGGTCGGGCTGGCGGGATTCGAACCCACGACCCCTGGCACCCAAAGCCAGTGCGCTACCAAACTGCGCTACAGCCCGCGACACGCCGCCGTCCCCGGCGACCCGTGAAGTCTAATGCCGATCAGGCCCGTCCGCCTCGCTCAACCCGGCATTACGACTGCGGACCCGTTCGCTCCCCGTCACCCGGTACGCTACCGTTGACGATCGAGGGCCCAGCCGGCCCTCCAACCCCTCGCGGGCGTAGCTCAATGGTAGAGCCCCAGTCTTCCAAACTGGCTACGCGGGTTCGATTCCCGTCGCCCGCTCCCACTGAGAAGGCCCAGGTAGGAAGCCTGTTTCCCCACCTGGGCCGCCCTTTTCCTCAAGATGTCTTCGGCTTCCGTGCCCGTTGCGTGCCCGATCGTTTCGGGGTGCCCTTGTCACCCTTGTCACTGGCCCGAGCCACCTTGAACGCCTCCCCGAGCGCCTTGTCCCGATCCTGGCTCGCGTGCTGGTAGATCAGCGCCGCCCGAGATGAGGCTTGCCCCCTGCGGGACATCAGCTCTTTGAGGCTCGCGCCCGTGGTGGCCGTCAGGGTGTTGCCGACGTGCCGAAGATCGTGGAAGTGCAGATCAGAACCTGAGCCGCTGCATCTGCCAGCCGATTGCGGACCAGCAATCGACGAGACGGCCCATGACCTTGACGCCCCATCTCCCAGTCGCACAGCTTGAATCACTGCACTCTGCCGCTAGCCGACACCCCAGACAGTCACCGAGGCCAGGGCCAGCCCCGTGCGTGGACGATCGCCTTCCTCAACTCCTCCGGGTTGAGCGCCTCCACCAGCCGCTCGCCACGGCCGAGCCGGACCATCGCCCACCACGAACCGGTGGCCTCCCCGTACCAGGCCCACACCCCGGAGAACTCGCGTTCGATCTGCGCGGCGACCGGTCGCCCGCTCATCCCGTCCGACAGCACCACGGGAACCGCACC
>NZ_JBEYYT010000417.1:0-8167 GCF_040645715.1 Spirillospora sp. NPDC046719
GGGGGGCCCCCCCCGGACCCCCGTTGTGGGGGGCCCCCCCCCCCACGCCCCCCTTGTGGTTGCGGTCCGTGGGGGCCTTTCTCTTCTCACCGCTTCTGTTGTTTGGGGCTCCGCCCCTTGCCCCCTTGTGGCTGAGGCCGCTGGTCCTCCTCTGCTTGGCGAGTGGTTTTGGGGCTTCGCCCCTCGCCCCCTCGTGGCTGAGGCCGCTGGTCCTCCTCTGCTTGGCGGGTGGTTTTGGGGCTTCGCCCCTCGCCCCCTCGCGGCTGAGGTCACTGGTCTCCCTCCGCTCTGCGGGTGGTTTGGGGGCTCCACCCCTTGCCCCCTCGTGGTTCAGGTCGGCGGACCCGTGCCGGCCGGTGAGTGGGTTGAGGTTTCGCCCCTTCCCCCTTGTCGCTGAGGTTGCTGATCTTCTGCCGCTTTGGGCTCTGGCCCTCTTGGTGCGGTGTCGGCGTGGTGTCGGTTGTCAGGTGTTGACCGGGGTCGGGTCGTCGTTCGGGCTGTTTGTGCCGAGATTCTTGTGGGGTCCGACTGGTTCGGTGCGCTAGCTGGGGTGGTTGGTGCGAGGGCGGGTCGGCGGGGGTTGTCGGCGAGGGTTCAGGGAGTTACCTTGCTCGGTAATTGATAGGAAACCTTCCTATCAATTACCGGTTCGGGGAGGGCGGCCGGTCGTGCAGCACCACCACCCCGGAAGCAGGTGTTCGGCATGCGAAGATTCCTCGCCATCCTGGTGTCGTTCCTGGTCGTCGCGGCGCTGGCGGCCGCTCCCGCGCGGGCGGCGGCGCGGTTGACGGCCGCGTTCAGCCTGTCCGGGACGACCGGGAAGTACGTGGTCGCCAACCCCGGGACGTCCGACGTGAGCGGCTGGAAGCTGACGTTCGAGCTGCCGGCGGGCGTCACGGTGAGCAACCCGCAGAACGCCACGGTGTCCCAGAATGGGACGAAGGTGACGCTCACGCCCGCGTTCTACATCGCCACCGTGAAGGCGGGCGGGAGCACCGAGCCGTACAGCCCGACGTTCACGCTGAGCTCCGCGGTGCAGCCGACGAACTGCCTGCTCAACGGGGCGAACTGCGACGGTTCGGGCGAGCCGCCGCCCACGGTCGCGGCGGTCACCGCCGAGTACTCGGTGAACGGGACGCAGGCGAAGTTCGTCGTCGCGAACAGCACCGCCACGGCCGTCGACGGCTGGACGATCGTGTTCGACCTGCCGAGCGGCGTGACCGCGAGCGGCGCCCAGAACGGGACGATCAGCCAGAGCGGCACGACCGTGACGCTGTCGTCCGTCTACTACAACTCCTCGGTCGCGGCCGGGAAGACGACGGAGCCGTACAGCCCGACGTTCACCGTCAGCAGGTCCGGGGCGGAACCGGTGAGCTGCCGGATCAACGACGCCAACTGCGACGGGTCCGCGGACGTCCCGCCGAGCGCGCCGGGCGGGCTGAAGACCACCGTGAAGACGACCAAGACCGTGTCGCTGAGCTGGGACGCGGCGAAGGCGGGGAGCCTGCCGGTCACCGCCTACGAGGTGTACAACGGGGCGACGCTCGCGACGACGGTGCCCGGCACCGCCGCGACGGTCACCGGGCTGACGCCGAACACCCAGTACACGTTCACGGTGAAGGCCCGCGACCGGAAGGGGAACCTGTCCCCCGCGAGCGCGCCGGTCACCGTGAAGACCAACGACCCCGGCGACGATACGCAGGCGCCGTCCGTGCCGTCGGGGCTGAACAGCACGGGGAAGGACTCTGCGAGCGTCCAGCTGGCGTGGTCCGCCTCGTCGGACAACACCGGCATCGCGAACTACGACGTGCTGGTGGACGGGAAGGTCGCCACGACGGTAACCGGGACGTCCGCGACCGTCGCCGGGCTGTCGCCGTCCACCGCGTACTCGTTCACCGTCCGGGCCCGCGACCTGTACGACAACGTGTCGGCGGAGAGCGCGGCGGTGAAGGTCACCACGGACGACGTCGTGAGCGGCTACGCGAAGGTCGGCTACTTCGTCCAGTGGGGCATCTACGGGCGGCAGTACTTCGTGAAGAACCTGGACACGACGGGCAACGCGGCGCGCCTGACGCACCTGAACTACGCGTTCGCGAACATCGACCCGAAGAACCTGACCTGCTTGCAGGGCGTCACGAAGGGCACCACGTCCGACCCCGAGGACCCGAACCAGGGCGACGGCGCGGGCGACGCCGAGGCCGACTACGGCCGCCCGTTCAGCGCGGCGCAGTCCGTCGACGGCGTCGCCGACACCGGCTGGGAGAAGCTGCGCGGCAACTTCAACCAGCTCAAGAAGCTGAAGGCGAAGTACCCGAAGCTGAAGATCCTCATCTCGATCGGCGGCTGGACGTACTCCAAGTACTTCTCCGACGTCGCGGCGACGGACGCCTCCCGGAAGAAGTTCGTCGGCTCCTGCATCGACACCTACATCAAGGGCGACCTGCCCGAGTACGAGAGCGCGGGCGGGCCGGGCGCGGCGGCCGGGATCTTCGACGGCATCGACCTCGACTGGGAGTGGCCCGGCTCGGACGGGCACCCGGGCAACCACGTCGGCGCCGCCGACAAGCAGAACAACGCGCTGCTGATCGCCGAGTTCCGCCGCCAGCTGGACGCGCTGACCGCGCAGACCGGCAAGCGCTACGAGCTCACCGCGTTCACCCCCGCGGACCCGGCGAAGATCGCCGCCGGATGGGACCTGCCGCAGGTCGCCAAGTCCCTCGACATCTTCAACGTCCAGGGCTACGACTTCCACGGCTCGGGCAGCGACAACTCGTGGGAGCCGAACCGGACCGGCCACCAGGCCAACCTGTACACCGACACCGACGACCCGTACCCGTTCCACTTCAGCGTCGAGAACGCGGTGAACGCCTACCTCGGCGCCGGGGTGAACCCGCGCAAGCTGACGATCGGGCTCGCCTACTACGGCCGGGGCTGGCAGGGCGTCACCGACGGCGGCAAGGGCGGCCAATGGCAGGCCGCGAAGGGCGCGGCGCCCGGCCAGTTCCAGGAGGAGGCGGGGACGCGCGGCTACGCCAACCTGGTCTCCAGCCTGCCGACCTGCACGGTCGCGCACGACGAGCAGGCCGTCGCGACGTCCTGCTTCACCGGTGACGGCGGCCAGTGGTGGTCGTTCGACGACGCCTGGTCGATCGGGAAGAAGGCCGCCTGGCTGAAGAGCAGGCATCTGCTGGGCGCCATGATCTGGGAGATGTCCGGCGACCCGGGCGTGCTCACCAAGGCGCTCGACGACGGACTGGCCTGACCACCGGACTCAGGGCCGGCGCCGTCTCCCCCGCGCGGTGCCGGCCCTGACCCTCGTCAGGGCGCCTGCGGGGGCTCGCCCGGCAGGTCACCGGAGCCGGGGGCGCGCAGGCCGTCCAGGATGACGTGCAGGTTGCGGTCCCACTGCTCCTCGCCGGCCCGCAGGCCGAGCGTGTGCGGCCCGGTCGCCGCGGAGACCAGCAGGAACGCCACGTCGGTCCACATGACGTCGGCGCGCACGGCGCCCGCCTCCTGCGCCCGCTCGACCAGCCTGCGGATGCGGTCGCGCAGGTCGGCGCGGGAGTGGTCGAGGACGTTGCCGAGCGCCTCGTTGATGTCGCACAGCTCGTTGCGGCGGCGGATGTAGGACGCGGCGAACGCGCGGAAGCCCTCCCACGGGTCGTCGGCCGCCAGGCAGGCGTCGGCGGACGCGATGATCTCGCCGATCAGCTCGTCCAGGACGGCCTTCAGCAGGTCCTCCAGCGAGCCGACGCGGCGGTAGAAGGTGCCGATCCCGACGCCGGCGCGGCGCGCGATGTCGTGCGCGGTGATCTCCGATCCGGCCTCGCGGGCGGCCTCGTGGGCCGCGGCCACCAGGCGTTCCACGTTGCGGCGGGCATCGGCGCGGGGCCGGTGCCCGGTCCCGTCGTCCAGCAGCCGGTCCACGGCGGGCCAGGTCACGTCCATGGCACCAATCTACCAGCAAGCGGACGGGCACCCTCCAGTTAAATGGACGAGCGTCGTCCGCTTGTGTTAGCGTCTGCAAGCGGACGAGGCGCGTCCGGTTGCTGGAGGGGTGTTCATGAAGACGAAGACGCAGGTGAGGCCGCAAAAGGACACCGAACGGGAGGCGGGGGGAGGTGACCGGGCCGCGCTGGCGGCGGGCTCGGCGGCGGCGTTCATGGTGTTCCTCGGCACCACGATCGTGACGCTCGCGCTGCCGACGATGCTGCGCGCGCTGCACGGGGGGTCTGCGGCCGGGGAATGGATCGTCAACGCCTACACGCTGACGCTGGCCGCCGGGCTGATCAGCGCGGGGGCGCTGGCGGACGCCCTCGGCGCCCGCCGGATCTTCCTCGCGGGCCTGGCCGTCGTCGCGCCCGCGTCCGCCGTCGCGGCCGCCGCCGGGGCCGTCCCGGTGCTGATCGCCGCCCAGCTCGCGATGGGGGCGGGCGCCGCGCTGCTGCTGCCCAGCTCGCTGACGCTGGCGACGTCCGGAGCGCGGGGCGCCGCCGGACGGGCCCGCGCGGTGGCCGTCTGGGGCGCGACCGGCGGTGTCGGCCTGGCGGCCGGGCCGCTGGTCGGCGGGGTGCTGATCGCGGCGGCGGGATGGCGGGCGGTGTTCCTCGTGAACGCGGTGCTCGGCACGGCGGCGGCCGCGGTGACGCTGGCCCGGGTCGGCGCGGTCCCGGCTCGTCCGCGCCGGCTGGACCTCGGCGGCCAGCTCACCGCGGGCGCGGCGATCACGGGCCTGGTCTTCGGCATGATCGAAGGCCCGCACCTGGGCTGGACGCACCCGGCGGTGCTGGCGGCGGGCGGAGTGTTCGCGGCGGGGCTCGCGGCCTTCGTCCTCGCGGAGCGCAGGGCCGCCGAACCGCTGCTGCCGCTCGGGCTCTTCCGGCGCGCGGGCTTCTCCGGGACGAGCGTGCTCGGCATCCTGTTCAACTTCACCTTCTACGGCGTGATGTTCGCGTTGAGCCTGCTGCTCCAGGACGTGAAGGGGGAGCCGCCGCTGCTTGCCGGGCTGTCGTTCCTGCCGTTCACCGGCCTGATCGCGCTCGGCAACCTGGTGACGCCGTCGCTGCTCGCCCGCTTCGGCACCACCGCCGCGCTGCTGCTCGGGGAACTGCTGTTCGGCGGCGCCGTCGCGGCGCTCCTGGCCGTGGGGCCGCTGCCGCAGGAGTGGCCGATGCTGCTGGCCATGACCCCGGCGGGTCTCGGCGGGGGCATCGTCGTCGCCGCGATGACGACGCGGCTGGTCGAGTCGGTCCCCGCCGCGCTCACCGGGGCCGCGACCGCCGCGTTCAACGCCGGCCGCCAGGTCGGCTCGTCGGCGGGCGTCGCGGTGTTCGGCCCGCTCCTGGCCGGCGCGGCGTTCGCCACGGGCTTCCGGATCTCCCTGGGGCTCGCCGTCGCCGCGGTGGCCGCCACCGTGCCGATCACGCTCGCCCTCCGCCGCGACACCGCCCCCGCCCGGCCACGCTGACCCCGGACACGCTCCGCACCGCGTGAGGCGGCCCCCGGCGGGCCGTCTCGCAGCGGATCGGCGGAACGGCCTGCCGGGCGTCGCGCGGCTAGGGCCTGTCTCGAAGTGGCCTCGGCCGCACGCGCGAACGCGTGACCTGGCCGGTGGAGCGAAGCCGGAGGCGAGCGGAGCCGGGCGGATCGCGAAGCGATGCCGCGTTCGCCCAGGACCGGTCACGTAGCGAGCCGCCAGGCGAGCGAAGTGGACCGCCAGGCGAGCGAAGTGGGGCGGGACTTTGGAACACGGCCTAGTTCTCGCGCAGGGCGCGCAGGGACTGCTTCAGGGAGCCGAGCGTCGTGAAGACCGCGGTCGGCTCGTAGCCGCAGTGCGCCATGCAGTTCGCGCAGCGCGGGTCGCGGCCCCGGCCGTAGGACTCCCAGTCGGTCTCGTCGAGCAGTTCCTGATAGGTCTGCGCGTAGCCGTCCGACATCAGGTAGCAGGGGCGCTGCCAGCCGAAGAGGGAGTAGGACGGGATCGCCCAGGCGGTGCAGCCGAAGTCGGCCTTGCCTTCGAGGAAGTCGAGGAAGAGCGGCGAGTGGTTCAGCCGCCACCGCTTGCGGTTGCCGTCGGCGAACGCCTTCTTGAACAGCTCGCGGGTCTCCTGGACGCCGAGGAAGTGCTCCTGGTCGGGCGCCTTGTCGTAGGCGTAGCCGGGCGAGAGCATCATCTCGTCGACCTGCAGGTCGTCGTTGAGGTAGTTCAGCACGTCGATGACGGTCTGCGGGGTGTCGGTGTTGAAGAACGTGGTGTTGGTGGTGACCCGGAAGCCGCGCTCCTTGATCAGCTTGACCGCGGCGACGGCCTCCTCGAACACGCCCTCCTTGCAGACCGACTCGTCGTGCCGTTCCTGCAGGCCGTCGATGTGCACGGTGAAGGCGAAGTAGGGCGACGGCGTGAACTTGTCGAGCTTCTTCGGGATGAGCAGCGCGTTCGTGCACAGGAAGACGAACTTCTTCATCCTGACCAGCTCGTCGACCAGCTCGCCGATCTGCGGGTGCATCAGCGGCTCGCCGCCTGCGATCGACACCATCGGGGCGCCGCACTCCTTGACCGCGGCGACGGCCTGCTCGACCGGCATGCGCCGCTTCAGCACGTCGGCGGGATGCTGGATCTTCCCGCAGCCCGCGCACTTGAGGTTGCAGGCGAACAGCGGTTCGAGCTCCATGATGAGCGGGAACTTGTCCTTGCCGCGCACCTTGTTGGTCATGATGTGCGACGCGACTCGGACGCTCTGGCGCAGTGGCATCGGCATTAGGGTCGGACCTCCTTCGGCAAGGTGAACTCGGTGGTCTCCACCGTGACCTCGCGTTCGACGAGGTCGGCGGGGCCGAGGCCGCGCAGCGCGGCGACGACCGCGTCGAGCACGGCGGGCGGCGCGGACGCGCCGGCGGTGACGCCGACGGCGCGGGCGTCGCGGAGCCGGCCGAGCGGGACGTCGGCCGGGCCGTCGATCAGCAGGGCGGGCGCGCCGGCCTGCTCGGCCACCTCGACGAGGCGGCGGGAGTTGGAGGAGTTGGCCGACCCGACGACGAGCACGAGGTCGGCCTCGCGCGCGACGCGGGCCACGGCGCGCTGGCGGTTGGTGGTGGCGTAGCAGATGTCGTCGGTGTGCGGGCCCCGCGCGTCCGGGAACCGCCGGGTGATCTCCGCGGCCAGCGCGTCCGCCTCGTCGGCGGCGAGCGTGGTCTGGGTGAGGTAGGCGACGGGGCGGTCCGCGGGCAGCGCCGCGACGTCGGCGGGCGTCTGCACGAGGACCGTGGACTCCGGCGCCTCGCCGAGCGTGCCCTCGACCTCCTCGTGCCCGGCGTGCCCGATCAGCGCGACGAGGTCGCCCCGCGCGGCGTACCGGCGGGCCTCGGCGTGCACCTTCGCGACGAGCGGGCACGTCGCGTCGATGACGCGCAGCCCGAGCCGCCCGGCCTCGTCGCGGACGGCGGGCGCGACACCGTGCGCGGAGAAGACGGTGACCGCGCCCGGCGGCACCTCGTCCAGCTCGTCGACGAACACGGCGCCGCGCCGGGCGAGGTCGTTCACGACGTGCGTGTTGTGGACGATCTGCTTGCGCACGTACACGGGCGGGCCGTGCATCTCCAGGGCCCGTTCGACGATCTCGATGGCCCGCTCGACGCCGGCGCAGAAGGAGCGCGGCGAGGCCAGCAGGATCCGGCGCGGCCCGATCGCGTCCGCCCATGCGCGCAGGGCGGGCCCGATCGTCCGCAGCCGCCGCAGGGCGGCCGCGCCGCCGGTGAGGGTGGCGGGGCTGAGCAGCGGGCGGTCCGGGGTGTCGACGATGGCGCGGACCACCGCCACCGGGCGGTCCCCGGCGGCGAGCGGCGCCGACTCCATGTCGACGGCCATCGCCCCGGTCGCGGCCAGCTCGGCGCGCTCGCGGCCGGTGACGACGTGGTCGGTGGTGACCAGCGGGCCGCGGTGCACGGTCGCGCCGGTCGTCCGCTCCAGGAGCCCGGCGAGGGGCTCCGCCGAGGGGCAGGGCACGGGCGGGCCGGCGCCCCGCACCTCGGTCGCGACGAACAGGTCGCCGGGCCGCAGCCGCCCGTCCAGCGCGCCGCCGAAGCCGGCCACGGCGAGCCCGTCGGCGTCGCGCAGCCGCGCGGCGGCCCGCCGCGCCCGCTCGGGGCCGGCGCCGGTCCGGACGACCGG
>NZ_JBEYYT010000418.1:0-8073 GCF_040645715.1 Spirillospora sp. NPDC046719
GCTCCCCCCGCACCGCCCCCGCACCCACGCCCGCCCCCCGCCCGCGGCGAGGAGCAGCCCCGCCGTGCGCGCCGGCAGCCCCGGCGGCGGTGGCGCGGCCGCGGAGAGGGCGGCCGGCGCCAGCGTCCCGCCGAGCATCGCGACGACCGCGGCGGGAACCGCCCACCTGGCATGGCGCGACGGTTGCGGTGGCCGTGTCATCTCGTCCTCCTCACTTTCATGCGTCCCGCAGGCGGAGCATCAGCCCGCCGGCGATGAGCGCCCCGCAGGCCCAGGCGGTGAGCACGCCGAGGCCCGCCCAGGGGCTCATCGGAAGACCGCTCAGGCCGACGGTGGCCTCGATGTTCATTCCGGCGGTCATCGGCCCGATCTCCTGGATGTGGCGCGACGCCGAGGTGTTCCCGAGGGCCGCGCTGAGGATGGGGAAGAGGTAGAGCAGCCCGAGGACGACGCCGATCGCCGCGGCGGCCTCGCGCACGGCGGCGGCGACACCGATGCTGAGCAGCGCGATCAGCGCGAGATAGAGCACCGATCCGCAGGCCGCGCGCAGGACCGGCCCGTCGCTCAGGGACAGGGACGGGTAGCCGTGGGCGGGACCGATGCCGTTCCCGGGCAGGATCAGCCGCCCGGCGAGCAGCGACCCCAGGACGGCGACCGCACCGGTGGCCAGGACCGGTCCCGTGACGATGGCGGCCTTGGCGGCCAGCACGGTGAGCCGGTGCGGCATCGCCGCCAGCGTGAGGCGGATCATTCCGGTGCCGTACTCCCCGCTGACCGCCATCACCGCCACGACCGCGACGACCGCCTGGCTCAGGTAGATCCCGGTGAGGCTGATCTTGGCGGGGTCCTCGGTGCAGTTCCCGGCAGGGCACTTGACGGCCGCCCCGGCCGTCGCGCCTATCACCACGGTGAGCGCGGCGGCGGCGAGCAGCAGCCAGGCATTGCTGGGGACGGTCCGCAGCTTCGTCCACTCGGCGTGCAGCGCGTTCTTCACGCGTCTCTCCTGCGCATCAGGACGGTGCCGACGACCAGAGCGAGCGCGGCCCAGGCGCAGAGGACGGCGAAACCGGCCCATGGCGCCAGCGGGTAGTAGCCCCACTGTGGTGTGTAGGCGGTGCGCACCTGGTCGTACTGCGGGATCGCCTGCTGGATGGCGAAGCCCGCGGCCGGGGTGACCCGCAGGAGCCACCGGGCCGCGCCGACCGGCAGGACCGACGTCATCGCGAGGACGTAGGGCAGGATCACCGTCGCGATGACCACGGTGACCGTTCCGGCGCTGTGCCGGATGACGGCGCCGACGCCGACGGCGAAGACGGTGGCGACCGCCAGGAGCGCGGCCGTTCCCACCAGCACGCGCGCCTCGGTGCCGGCCGTCATCGGGATGACCGAATAGCCGTTGCCGTGCAGCAGGCTCTCGCCGATCGGCACCGTGATGCCCACGGCGACCAGGCCCGCGACGAACGCGACGGCGCCGATCACGATCGCCTTGGCGGTCAGGATCCGCCCGCGCCGGGGGCTCGCGGCGACGGTCAGCCTGATCAGACCGCGCCGGTACTCGGTCGTGATGAACAGCGCGCCGATCACGACCATCGCGATCATCCCGGCGAACACGCCCTGGAGGATGCTGTTGATGGACTGGACGCCCACGTTGCCGGACCCGCTGACGGCCGGGGCGATGTCCCCGGAGCCGGTCACGGTGTAGCCGCCGTCGGCCGTCGGCCTGTGCCCGCCCAGGTGCGCGATCGGGTACGCCTCGGTCTTCTCACCGATGAACGTGCCGCTCCAGTTGCCGCCGGACCAGCCGCCGGCCAGGCCCACCCGGTCGAACTTCGCGGTGGCCGCCGTGGGGTCGGTCGAGCCGGATCCGGACAGCAGCTGCTGGTTCCCCGGTGGCGTGAACTCGGGGGAGGTGACGAACATCCCGGCCTCCACCGTCGACCCGAGCCCGGCGAGCCGGGTGGTGCCGATCTTGGACCAGGTGGCGCCGTCGGCGGAGTCGTAGCCGGTCAGGGTGTTGCCGGAGCGCGTCAGGCGCAGCCACCCCGGCGACGACGCGGAGACCTTGCCCGGCCTGCCGGCGATGTCGTGGGTGTAGTCGTACTGCATCCGCACACCCTTGCCGCCGGTGGCCATGACCGCGGCGTACGACGCACCCGGCTTGGTGCTCGCGGCGACGAGCAGCCCGGCCTTGGACCATGTCTGCAGCGACGGGACCGTCCGCGGCGTCCCCTGGACGCTCAGGCCCGACTGCCGCACGCCGGTCAGCGAGGACACCCGGACGGTGATGCTGCCGTCGCCGTGCAGCTGCTGGCGCAGGAAGTAGTAGCTGTCCGTCACGCCCTGGCCGCCGGGCCCGGTCGGGACGGTCGGGTGGCACACGCCGGTGCCGCAGCCGTTCTGGCTGTTGAGCCCGGTCATGATCCCGATCAGCACGGTCACCAGGATCGCGACCGCGATGGTGACGACCCAGCCGCGGACGGTCCGGTACTTGGTCAGCTCGGCCCGCAGCAGCTGCGCGAAGCCGGCGTGCCCGGCCGGAGCGGCCGAGCGGTGGGGGATCACGGGGGCGGTCATCGGCGTGCCTCCGTGGCCGGCTCGGCACGGTAGTCGACCGCCTCGCGGGTCAGCTCCATGTAGGCCTCCTCCAGCGAGGCCCGGTGCGAGGAGATCTCGGAGAAGGGCACCGCGTTGCCGCTGAGCAGCGCCGCGATGCGCTCCGCGGGCAGCCCGGACACGGTCAGGACGTCCCGGTCGGTGACCGCCACCGTGCCCCCGGCGTCGGTGAGCACGTTCATCGCCTCGCCGCGCGCGCTGGTCCGCAGCGTCACCCGGCCCGCGGACGCGGACGCGATCAGGGCGGCCACGCTCGTGTCGGCGATGACCTTGCCGCGGCCGATCACCACGAGATGGTGCGCCGTGTCCTCCAGCTCGCTCATCAGGTGGCTGGAGACCAGCACCGCCCGGCCCTGCGCGGCCAGCGAGCGGAGGAACCCGCGCATCCACACGATGCCCTCGGGGTCCATGCCGTTGAACGGCTCGTCGAGGATCAGGATCGGCGGGTCGCCGAGCAGCGCCGCCGCGATGCCGAGGCGCTGGCGCATGCCGAGCGAGAACGTGCCGGCCTTCCGCTTGGCGGCCGAGCCCAGCCCGGTCCGCTCGAGCGCGGCGTCGACCTGGCTCGCGTTCAGGCCCTGCGAGTGGGCCAGCCAGAGCAGGTGGTTGCGTGCCGAGCGGCTGGGCTGCAGCGCCCCCGCGTCCAGCAGCGACCCGACCTTGGTGAGCGGCCGCTCCAGGCTCGCGTAGGGCTTGCCCCCGATCAGGGCGGTGCCGGAGTCGGGGGTGTCGAGGCCCAGGACGGACCGCATCGTGGTCGACTTGCCGGCCCCGTTCGGCCCGATGAAGCCGGTGACCTCGCCCGGCCGCACCGTGAACGTGACCCCGTCCAGCGCCACGGTCGACCCGAACCGCTTGTGCAGCCCGGCGATCTCGATGGTTGCTTCCATGACGGCAACGCTACGGACGCCGGGCGCTCAGATCGTCACGCGGGCGAGCGGCCTTCGCCGTGGCTGGCGGGAGGGACGGCCGCGGCGTTCTCGTCCCCCACAAGGGGGACCCCAGCGGGCTTGACGGGCAGATCGGCACCGGGCTTGACGGGCAGATCGGCCTCGATCAGCAGGCCGCCGCTGCCGGCACTGCCGAGGCGCAGCTCCCCGCCGACGGACGCGGCGCGCTCGCGCATGCCGTGCAGCCCGTGGCCGC
Source organism: Spirillospora sp. NPDC046719 (assembly GCF_040645715.1). Lineage (NCBI taxonomy): Bacteria > Bacillati > Actinomycetota > Actinomycetes > Streptosporangiales > Thermomonosporaceae > Spirillospora > Spirillospora sp. NPDC046719. The sequence continues at coordinate 3,760 of NZ_JBEYYT010000418.1, forward strand.
CCGCCCGGCCGCCCCCGACGAGCCCGGGGCCGTCGTCGCGGACGCGGAGCCGCAGCATGTCGCCTGTGTAGCGCAGCTCCACATCGACGGCCGCTCCGGGCGCGTGCCGCCGCGCGTTGGTCAGCGCCTCCTGGACGATGCGGTAGACGGCCAGCTCGGTGCCCGGTTCGAGCGCGGCGGGCGGCCCGGAGACGATCAGGCGGGTGCCCGCCCCGGACGCGCTCCTGGCATCGTCCACGAGCGTGTTGAGGTCCTGCAGGCCCGGCTGGGGATGGCGCTCGGGGGCCTCGGCCGAGTCCTCGCGCAGGACCCCGAGCAGGCGCCGCATCTCGGTGAGTCCGGTCCGGGCGGTCTCGCTGATCTCCATCAGCCGCTCCGCCCCGGCGGGGGGCATGCCCGGGGTGGTGAGGCGGGCCGTCTCGGCGCGCACGACGACCATCGAGATGTGGTGCGCGACGACGTCGTGCAGCTCGCGGGCGATCCGCGCGCGCTCGCCCCTGGCCGTGTGCGCGACCATGGTCTCGGCGATGACCTTCCGGGCGGCGTCGTACCGCCGCGCCTCGCCCTGCGCCCGGTCCGCGATGCCGGCCCACGCGGCGGCCGGTCCCAGCGAGGCGAGCAGCACCGCGAGGACCCGGACCTCGGTGATCCGCGCCCCGTCCGCGGCGATCGCGGTCACGGCGAACGGAACGGCCACGGCCGACGCGGCGAGCCGCGTCCAGGGTCGCGGCGGCAGGCGCCTGCCCAGCCGGTACAGGGCGATCAGGGTCGCGCATGTGCCGGCGCCGGTCAGCGTGCGGAACGCGGTGAGCGACAGCACGGCCGCGGTGCAGCCGGCCGCGGCGGCCGCGGCGGGCGGGAGGAACGCGACCGGCAGCGTGGTGCCGAGCGCGAGCCCGACCGCGGCGACGAGGACGAACAACTGCGCGTGGTAGTCCGGGTGGCTGAGCGCGAAGCGCACGCCCGCCTCGGTCACGGCGGCCAGCCCGAGCAGCAGTCCGGCGGCCGGGACGGCATGCGGCCAGGCGGCGGCCCTCGCCGCGGCGGCCCGGACCGCCGAGACGCGCCGGGAACCCTCCGTGCTCATGCGGCCATTATCGCCACCGCCGCGGCGGCTACGCCGTTCCGGACGAGCCCGGGACGATCAGCCCGTTCTCGTACGCGGCGATGACCGCCTGGGTGCGGTCGCGCAGCCCGAGCTTGCTCAGTATCCGGCTGACGTGCGTCTTCACCGTCTCCTCGGTGACGACCAGCTGGGCGGCGATCTCCGGGTTGGACAGGCCCTCGGCGACCAGCCGCAGCACCTCGGTCTCGCGCGGTGTCAGCGCCGCGAACGCCCCGGACCCGGCGGGCGCCTGGGGGCGCAGCCGGCTGAACTCGTCGATCAGGCGGCGGGTGATGGCCGGCGCGAGCAGCGCCTCGCCGTCCGCGATCACCCGCACCGCGTCGAAGAGCCGCTCGGCCGTGACGTCCTTGAGCAGGAAGCCGCTGGCTCCGGCCCGCAGTGCCTCGTACACGTACTCGTCGAGGTCGAACGTGGTGATGATGAGGATTCGCGGGGCGTTGGCGGCGGAGGCGAGCTGCTGGGTGGCCTCGATCCCGTCCATGCCGGGCATCCGGATGTCCATCACGATGACGTCCGGCCGCAGCTGCCGGCAGAGCCGCACCGTCTCGGCGCCGTCGCCGGCCGTGCCGATGACCTCGAAGTCCGGCTGGGTGCCCATCAGCGCGGAGAACCCCGCGCGCACCACGGCCTGGTCGTCGGCGATGAAGATCCGCACGGCCGAACGCGGCTCATCCATGCCCTGGCGCCACCCTCACGTACCGTCGCAGCGGATCACCTGAAGCAACGATACCGTGACGCCCGCCCGATCGACGGGCCCCGCACGAAGCCGGCCCGGGCCCCGCACGAAGCCGGCCCGGGCCGCCGCGCGGTCCGGGCCGGCCGGCGGGACCGGTTACGCGGACTCCGCCTGCGCGCCCGCCTCCAGGGCCGGCGCGGACGGCTCCGGCTCGGCATAGGCGAACGCCAAGTCCTCGGGAATGGCGAACTTCAGCGTCTCCGTGCAGAAGTCCTCCCATTCCGGGGTGACCAGCGTGAAGAGCCGCTTGTCCTTGTCCTTGCCGACCGGGCTGAGCAGCACCGTCAGCTCGTCGCAGAGAAACACCGACGCGTCGTCGGCCATGTCCCGCTCCTCCGGGGCCGCCGCGTCCGCCCAGCCGGGGAACTTGCGCAGCTCACCCAGCTGATAAAGCTTGCAATACTTCTTCATCTCCTACGACACCTCCGGTCACTCGGCGTTCGCTTGCTCGCCGTCCATGGCGAAACGGAGGCTCTTGGGCCGCATGTCGGTCCAATTCTCCTCGATGTAGCTGTCGCACTCCTCTTTCGAGGCGCACACGCCCGTCTCGTCCCAGCCGCCCGGGACATCGAGGTCCGCCGGCCACAGCGAGTACTGCTCCTCGTGGTTGACGAGCACCTTGAACCGGGCCTCCGGCGAATCGAAGTCGAAGCTGACTGTCCGCACCTGACCTCCCTGCTTTCTGCTCGGCCCCGCTTGGAAATGCGGTTTATTTCCCGCCGCAATAGTAAGACCGCCCGGGTGGTGCCGCGCCGTTCAACCAGCGCGCCGCAGCAGTTGAACGGCGCGGTCGGCGCCATTTTTCGGTAACAAGTCGCGATGTTATCATCTGGCCCCGGGATGGCCGAGTTCGGCAATCCGTAGCCGAAAGGTGAGACATGATCCCTGAAAACGCCGAAGAGGTCGATGTCGTGGTCGTCGGCGGCGGGCCCGGCGGTTCGACATTGGCGTCGCTGATTGCGATGCAAGGTACCCGCGTCCTGGTTCTGGAAAAGGAGACCTTCCCCCGTTACCAGATAGGGGAGTCCCTGCTTCCGTCGACGATCCACGGCGTGTGCCGGCTGACGGGGGTCAACGAGAAGCTCGCCAAGGCCGGCTTCACCCACAAGCTGGGCGGAACGTTCAAGTGGGGGGCCAACCCCGAGCCCTGGACGTTCGCCTTCGGGGTCTCGCCGAAGATGACCGGTGAGACCTCGCACGCCTACCAGGTGGAGCGGAGCACGTTCGACAAGATCCTGCTCGACCACGCGCGCGAGCTGGGCGCCGTCGTGCGGGAGAACTGCGCCGTCACCGGGGTGCTCACCACCGGCGACCGGGTGTCCGGGGTCACGTACACGGATCCGGACGGCGCGGAGAGAAGCGTCCAGGCCAAGTACGTGGTGGACGCGTCGGGGAACAAGAGCCGGCTGTACCGGGACGTCGGCACCCGGGAGTACTCGGAGTTCTTCCGCAATCTCGCGATCTTCGGATACTTCGAGGGCGGCAAGCGCCTGCCGGCGCCGCGCTCGGGGAACATCCTGAGCGTCGCGTTCGACGGGGGCTGGTTCTGGTACATCCCGCTGAGCGACTCGCTGACCAGCGTCGGCGCCGTGGTGCGCCGGGAGCTGGCGGACCAGGTCCAGGGGGATCCGGAGGAGTCGCTGTCCGCCCTGATCGCCCAGTGCCCGCTGATCAGCGAGTACCTGAGCGACGCCACGCGGGTCACCGAGGGCCGGTACGGCGAGATCCGGATCCGCAAGGACTACTCGTACCACAACACGAAGGTCTGGCGCCCCGGCATGGTGCTCGTGGGCGACGCCGCCTGCTTCATCGACCCGGTGTTCTCCTCGGGAGTGCACCTGGCCACCTACAGCGCCCTGCTGGCCGCGCGATCGATCAACAGCGTGCTGGCCGGGACCCTGGACGAGGCGACCGCCTTCCGGGAGTTCGAGCTGCGGTACCGGCGGGAGTTCAGCGTCTTCTACGAGTTCCTGATGTCGTTCTACGACCTGCACGAGAGCGAGGACTCGTACTTCTGGGCCGCCAAGAAGATAACCAAGACGACGTCGTCCGAACTGGAGTCGTTCGTCGACCTGGTGGGGGGCGTGTCCTCCGGTGAGGCCGCGCTCTCCAACGCCGACGTCCTCGCGAAGCGGTTCAAGGGCGAGTCACGCGAGTTCGCGGGCGCCGTGGACGAGATCATCGCCAACAAGGGCCAGAGCATGCTCCCGCTCTTCCGATCGTCGGTCGTCCGCCAGGCGATGCGCGAAGGCGGGCAGGTCCAGTCGCACGCCATCCTCGGCGAGGACGTGGAGGGCGAACCGCCGGTCTTCGAGGGCGGGCTCGTGCCGTCCGGCGACGGGATGTTCTGGGTCGTCCCGGAAAGCAAGCCGGCGCCGTAGCCACCGCACGAAGGCCCGCACCACGGTGCGGACGAACGGCCACCGCCCGCATGGCCCGCATCCGCGGCCGT
>NZ_JBEYYT010000419.1:0-8053 GCF_040645715.1 Spirillospora sp. NPDC046719
CGCGACGACCACGCCCGCGGCCGCATCGACGGCCGGCGCCTCGCCGAGGCGGAGGACGCCGCGATCCGCGACGCCGTCGCGATGCAGGCCCAAGCCGGGCTGCGGACCGCCACCGACGGCGAGTTCCGCCGCACGTCCTGGCACATGGACTTCATCTACCGGCTCGGCGGGATCAGCCCGGCGGACGAGCAGATCAAGGTCAGGTTCCGCAACGAGTCGGGCGACCTGGAGTTCAGCACGGCCGCGCTGCGCGTGCACGACCGGGTCCGCCTCGAGGAGACGATCTTCGCCGACCACTTCCGCTTCCTGCGGGACGCGGCGGGCGAGGGCGTCACGCCGAAGCTGACGATCCCGTCGCCGAACATGGTCCACTACCGGGGCGGGCCCGCGGCGATCGACCCGGAGGTGTACCCGGACGTCGAGGAGTTCTGGTCCGACCTGGCCGCCGCGTACGCCGAGCAGGTCCGGCGGATCGCCGCCCTCGGCTGCCGGTACCTGCAGCTCGACGACACCAGCCTCGCCTACCTCAACGACCCGAAGCAGCGCGCGATGATCGCCGAGCGCGGCGACGACCCGGACCACCTGCACCTGCGCTACATCCGGCAGATCAACGCGGCGCTGGCGGGACGTCCCGCCGACCTCGCCGTCACCACGCACATGTGCCGCGGCAACTTCCGCTCGTCGTGGACGGCGGAGGGCGGCTACGACTTCGTCGCCGAGGCGCTGTTCTCCGAACTGGACGTGGACGGGTTCTTCCTGGAGTACGACGACCAGCGCTCCGGGGGCTTCGAGCCGCTGCGGTTCGTCCCGCCCGGCAAGACGGTCGTGCTCGGGCTGGTCACGACCAAGCGCGGCGCGCTGGAGTCGAAGGACGAGCTGAAGCGCCGCATCGACGAGGCCGCCCGGTTCGTCCCGCTGGAGCAGATCTGCCTGTCGCCGCAGTGCGGGTTCTCCTCCACGGTCGAGGGGAACGTGCTCACGGCGAGCGAGCAGTTCGCCAAGCTGCGGCTGATCGCCGAGACCGCCGAGGAGGTCTGGGGCTGAGCCCCTGCCCGCACGGCCGGACGGGCTAGATGGGCTCGGCGGGCTGCTGGACGGGCTCGGCCATGAGGTGTTCGAGGGCCGTGACCGCGTGCGCGCGGTGCACGTCGAGAACGCGGACGGCCTCGTCGGCATCCCCGGCGCGCAGCGCGGCGAGGGCCGCGCGGTGCTCGCCGACGACGCGTTCCCGGTTGACGCCCTCGCCGTAGTAGATGGAGCGGTAGGCGTCGGTGGCGTCCCACAGCGTGCGGATGAGCCGGGCGAGGCGCGGCATCGCCGCGTACTCGTAGAGCGCCATGTGGAACGCCCGGTTCGCCGCCGCCATCGCGAGCACGTCGCCGGCCCGCGCCGCGGCCTCCACCTCGTCCTCGGCGCGGTCGAGGGCGGCGAGGTCGGCGGCCGTCATCAGCGCGGCCGCGCGGCGCACCGCCTCCTCTTCGAGGAGGGTCCGGATGCGGTACACCTCGCGCAGGTCGCCGAGGGACAGCTCCTCGACGTAGTAGCCGCGGTGCGCGCGGTAGGTGACCAGGCCCTCGCCCTGCAGGGTCTTGAGCGCCTCGCGCAGCGGGACGCGGCTGACGCCGAACTCCTCGGCCACCACGTCCTGCCGGATCGGCGCGCCCGGGCGGAGCCGGCCGCTGGTGATGGCGCGCCGCAGCTCGTCGAGGACGAACTGCTGGGCCGTCGGCGGCCGGGTGCGCTGCACGGTCATCGGGCCACCATCTCACGCGGGGTCACTGGATCACGGATATTGGATCCAATACTAGACTCCCGCGCATGACGACCTCACCGCGCGCCAGGACCGTCCACCCCACCGCCCTGTTCGGCATCGACGGGCTCCTCAGCGAGGAGGAGCGCGAGATCCGCGCCACCGTCCGCAAGCTCTGCGACAGGGAGCTGCGCCCGCACCTGCCCGAGTGGTTCGACAAGGGCGGCATCCCGGCGCGGGAGCTGGCCAAACAGTTCGGGTCGATCGGCGTGCTGGGCATGCATCTGGAGGGTTACGGCTGCGCCGGGATGGGCGCCGTCTCCTACGGCCTGGCCTGCCTGGAGCTGGAGGCCGCCGACTCGGGCCTGCGCAGCCTGGTGTCCGTGCAGGGCTCTCTCGCGATGTTCGCGATCTGGAAGCACGGCAGCGAGGAGCAGAAGCGGCAGTGGCTGCCCGCGATGGCGCGCGGCGAGGCGATCGGCTGCTTCGGCCTCACCGAGCCCGACTTCGGCTCCGATCCCGCCGGCATGCGCACCCGGGCCCGCCGCGACGGCGCCGACTGGATCCTGTCCGGCACCAAGATGTGGATCACCAACGGGTCGGTCGCGGACGTGGCGGTCGTGTGGGCCCGCACCGACGACGGCATCCGCGGCTTCCTCGTCCCCGCCGGCGCCCCCGGCTTCGAGGCCCGCGACATCGAGCGCAAGCTGTCGCTGCGCGCCAGCGTGACCAGCGAGCTGGTGCTGGACGAGGTGCGGCTGCCCGCGGACGCGATGCTGCCGGAGACACGCGGCCTGTCCGGGCCGCTGAGCTGCCTGAACGAGGCGCGCTTCGGGATCGTGTTCGGTGCGATCGGCGCGGCCCTGGACTGCCTGGAGACCACCCTGGACTACGTCGGCGAGCGGCGGGTGTTCGACCGCCCCCTCGCCTCGTACCAGCTCACCCAGCAGAAGCTGGCCGACATGACGCTGGAGGCGGGCAAGGGGCTGCTGCTGGCGATCCACCTCGGCCGCCTGAAGGAGGCCGGGACGATCACGCCCGAGCAGGTCAGCGTCGGCAAGCTCAACAACGTCCGCGAGGCCATCGACATCGCCCGCACCTGCCGGACGCTGCTCGGCGCCAACGGCATCACGCTGGAGTACCCCGTCATCCGGCACGCGGCCAACCTGGAGTCGGTGCTGACCTACGAGGGCACCTCCGAGGTCCACTCGCTCGTCATCGGCCGCGCGCTCACCGGCGAGTCCGCCTTCCAGTAGCCGCGGGCCGGGCGGACGGGCGTCAGTGGGCGGCGGCGGCCCAGTCGGCGCCGATGCCGATCGCCACGTCCAGGCCGACCGCGAGCGGGTACGCGGTGCTCATCTCCGCGCGCACGAGGTCGCGGACGGCGTCGTGCTCCCCCGGCGCGACCTCCAGGACGATCTCGTCGTGGACCTGCAGCAGCAGCCGGCTGCGCGCCCCGGCCTCGGTGAGCGCCGCGTCCACCCGCAGCATCGCGATCTTGACGATGTCGGCGGCCGAGCCCTGCACCGGCGCGTTCAGCGCCATCCGCTCGGCGGTCTCGCGCCGCTGCCTGTTGTCGCTGGTCAGGTGCGGCAGGTAGCGGCGGCGGCCGAGGAGCGTGCGGGTGTAGCCGGTCACCCGGGCCTCCGCGACGACCTCCTCCAGGTAGTCGCGGACGCCGCCGAGCCGCGCGAAGTAGGCGTCCATCAGCGGCCGCGCCTCCGCCATCGCGATGCCGAGCTGCTTGGCCAGGCCGAACGCCGACAGCCCGTAGGCCAGCCCGTACGACATCGCCTTGATCTTGCGGCGCATGTCCGGCGTCACCGCATCCGGGGCGACCTGGAAGACCCGCGCCGCCATCGTGCTGTGCAGGTCCTCCCCTGACGCGAACGCGGCGAGCAGGGTCGGGTCCTCGGACAGGTGCGCCATGACGCGCAGCTCCAGCTGCCCGTAGTCGGCGGTCAGCAGCGCGTCGAAGCCGTCGCCGGGCCGGAACGCGCGGCGGATCCGCAGCCCCTCCTCGGTGCGGACGGGGATGACCTGCAGGTTCGGCTCGGTGGAGGTGAGCCGCCCGGTCGCCGCGACGGTCTGCTGGAAGGTGGTGTGGATGCGGCCGTCCGCGCCGATCTCCCGGACGAGCCCCGCGACCGTGGCGCGCAGCCGGGCCTGGTCGCGGTGGCGCAGCAGGATCCGCGGGAGGCCGTTGTCGGTCTGCGTCGCCAGCCAGGTCAGCGCGTCCAGGTCGGTGGAGTGCCCGGACTTGATCTTCTTGGTCTTCGGCAGCCCCAGCTCGCCGAACAGCACCTCCTGGAGCTGCTTGGTGGAGCCGGGGTTGAAGGGGTGCCCGGCGATCTCGGCGGCGTCGTTGGCGGCGCGCTGCATGCCGTCGGCGAAGTGCCGCTCCAGCTCGCGCAGGAGCCCGGCGTCCACGGCGACGCCGGTGCGCTCGGCGCGGGCGAGCAGGCCGGACAGCGGCAGCTCGACGTCGCCGAGCAGCTCGCCCATCCCGGTGGACGCGAGGTCGGGGGCGAGCCGTCCGGCCAGGTCGAGGACGGCGCCGGCCTGCAGCATCAGTCCCTCCGGGCCGTCCTCGGGCGGGCGGCGGCCGAGGTAGCGGGCCGCGACGTCGGCGACCCCGTAGGCGGCGAGGCCGGGCAGCAGCAGGTAGGCGGCCATGGCCGTGTCCACGGTGACGCCGCCGAGCCGCCACCCGCGCTCGGGCAGCACGCGCAGCAGCGCCTTGGCGTCGTGCACCGCCTTGGGGCGGTCCGGGTCGGCGAGCCACGCCGCGAACGCGGCCTCGTCGGCGGCGGTGAGGGCGGACGGCTCGAACGCGGCGGCGAACCCGTCGGCGGTGGCCAGCGCGATCCGGTGGACGTCGCCGGAGCCGCGCGCCCATACGTGGTCGGCGGCGAGGCCGACCAGGCCGGTCGCCCTCACGGCGAGCCACGGCGCCACCTCGTCCGGCCCGAGTTCGTGGCCGCGCAGCACGGGCCCGGCGGGCTCCTCGGGACGGCCGCCGCCGGGGTCGGCGGCGAACAGGCGCTGCCGCAGGCTCGCGTTGCGGAACTCCAGGTCGTCCAGCAGCAAGGTGAAGGCGGCGATGTCGTAGGGCCGGCGCCGCAGGTCGCCGACGTCCACGGGGAGGTCGACGTCGCGGACCAGCTCGGTGAGCCGCCGGTTCAGCCGGACGGTGTCGAGCGCGGCGCGCAGCCGCTCCCCCGCCTTGCCCTTCACCTCGTCCGCCCGCTCCAGCAGCGCGGCGAGCGACCCGTACTCGCGGATCCACTTCGCGGCGGTCTTCTCGCCGATGCCGGGGATGCTCGGCAGGTTGTCGGACGGGTCGCCGCGCAGCGCCGCGAAGTCGGGGTACTGCGCGGGCGTCAGCCCGTACTTCGCCTCGACCGCCTCCGGCGTGTACCGGATCATCTCCGACGCCGTCCGGTAGAAGTACAGGACGGTCACGTGGTCGCCGACGAGCTGGAGCGCGTCGCGGTCGCCGGTGACGACCAGCACGTCCAGGCCGTCCGCCGCGGCCTTCGTCGCGAGGGTCGCGATGACGTCGTCCGCCTCGTAGCCGGGCGCCCGCAGCACGGGGACGTTCATCGCGCCGAGCAGCTCGTCGAGGACGGCGAGCTGCCCGCCGAACTCCTCGGGCGAGCGCGCCCGCGTCGCCTTGTATCCGGGGAACGCCTCGGTGCGGAACGAGCGGCGCGAGACGTCGAACGCGACCGCGAGATGCGTCGGGCGCTCATCGCGCAGCGCGTTGGCCAGCATGTTCGCGAACCCGTAGACCGCGTTGGTGGGCTGGCCCGCCGTCGTGCTGAAGTTCTCGACCGGCAGGGCGTAGAACGCCCGGTAGGCCAGCGAGTGGCCGTCCAGGAGCAGCAGGCGGGGCCGGTCGGTCATGTCCCCATCCTCGCAGCCGCGCGGGCGCCGGCGGCGCGGCCGGGCCGGGCGGCGGAAAGCGGAGGCTCCTTCCGCGAAGCCCTTGCGGCGGCCGCCCGGCGCACGAAATGATCATGTCTGCACGATTCAGCGCCCCTCGTCACGATTCACCGAGCGCCCGCGGGAGGCGTACGACGTGAACGCCGAATCCGAGCCCGACCGGCTCCGGCTGCTGAGCGCGGCGAGCACCGGGATGGCCGGCGTCCTGGACATGGAGCGGGTCGCGCGGCACCTGGTCGCGGTCGCGCTCGGCGGGTTCGCCGACACGGTCGGGGTGTACGTCGCCGAGCAGCTGATCGTCGGGGACGAGCCGCCCCGCCCGCCCGGCGTCCGCGCCGTGGAGACGCGCCGGATCGCGGTCGGCGCGACCGGCGCCGACCTGGAGCCGCTGTTCCCGGCCGGGGAGATGGTGGTGTTCGCGGCCGGCAGCGCCTACGCCGCGTGCATCGCCGACGGGGCGCCGCAGCGGTTCGGCGAGCTGGACCGGCACCTCGTCCTGGAGCCGCGGGTGCCGCCGCCGCGCCCGGCCCGCGAGCGGCTCGCCGACCTGGCGGACTTCCTGCTCGTCCCGCTGCGGACGGGCGAGGCCGTGCTCGGGCTCGCCGCGTTCGCGCGCGGGAAGGCGGCGGGGCCGTTCACCGACGCCGACGCCGCGCTGGCCGGCGAACTGGCCGCCCTGACCGCCCGCTGCCTGGACGGCGCGCGCCGCTACCAGCGCGAGCACGCCGCGGCGCGGGCGCTGCAGGCGGGCCTGCTGCCGATGCCCCCGGGCGCCGTCCCCGGCGTGCGGGTGGCGCACCGGTCGGTGCCCGCGGGCCGGGCCAACCTCGTCGGCGGCGACTGGTGCGACGTCGTCCCGCTGCCCGGAGGGCGGCTCGCGCTCGTCATCGGCGACGCCATGGGCCACGGCTCGGCCGCCGCCGCGGCCATGGTGCAGCTGCGCGCCGCCGCGCGCACACTGGCGATGCTCGGCAAGGACCCGGCGGAGATCCTCACCTGGCTGGACCGCATCGCGCCCGACATCGGCCCCGTCCAGTTCGCGACCTGCGCGTGCGCCGTCCTGGACCCCGCCGCCGGCACCGCCGAGATCTGCCGCGCCGGGCATCCGCCGCCGATCCTGCTGCGCCCGGACGGCGGCTGCGACGTCCTCGACCTGCCGCCCGGGCTGCCGCTCGGCCTGGACGGCGCCGACTACGAGAACACCCGGGTGGCCGTCCCGGACGGGTCCACCCTCGTGCTCTACACCGACGGGCTGATCGAGACCCGCGCCCGCGACCTGGAGGCGGGGATCGCGGCGCTGCGGTCCGCGCTCGCGGGCCGGGCGGGCCTGCTGGAGGACGCGTGCGCCGACGTCGTCGCGAAGCTCGTCGTCCCGCCGAACCACGACGACGTCACCGTGATGCTCGTGCGCACCGGCACCTGACCGGCCGGGGCGCGCGACCGCACAACGAGAGGGGATCCGTTGAACGACCCGGACTGGGCGACCGGCATCGACCCGAACCAGGCGAGCGTCGCGCGCGTCTACGACTACCTGCTGGGCGGCGCGCACAACTTCTCCGCGGACCGCGACATCGCCCGGACGCTGGAGGCCATCGAGCCGCAGGCCCGCGCGATCGCGGCGGCGAACCGGGCGTTCCTCGTGCGGGCCGTCCGGTACCTCGCCGCCGAGGCCGGCGTCCGGCAGTTCCTCGACATCGGCTCGGGCATCCCGACGCAGGGCAACGTGCACGAGATCGTCCGGCGGGTGGACCCGGCGGCGCGGGTCGTCTACGTCGACCGCGACCCGGTGGCGGTCGCGCACAGCACCGCGCTGCTGGACGGCGACCCGAACGCCGCCGTGATCCGGGCGGACCTGACCCGCCCGGCGGACGTCCTCGGGCACCCGACCGTGCGGAAGATGATCGACTTCGACGAGCCGGTGGGGCTGCTGCTGGTCGCCGTCCTGCACTTCGTCACCGACGCGCAGGACCCGGGCGGCATCCTGGCCGAGCTGACCGCGCCGCTCGCGCCGGGCAGCCACCTGGCCGTCAGCCACGGCACGCACAAGCGGGAGACCGGCGAGGCGGTCGCGACGGTGTACCGGCGGGCCGTGGCGCAGGGCGAGCCGACGCTGCGCACCGCCGAGGAGATCGGCGCCTTCTTCACCGGCTTCGACCTGGTCGAGCCCGGTCTCGTGCACGGCCCGCTCTGGCGCCCGGACTCGCCCGACGAGGTGCCAGACGACCCGTCCCGCTTCTGGTTCCTGGTGGGCGTCGGCCGCAAGCCCTGACCCCCGCCGGTCCGTTCGCCTGCGGCGGGGGGGCCGCAATTAAACGCCCAGAAGGGCGCCCCCGCCCGGGCAACCCCCCCGGCACG
>NZ_JBEYYT010000420.1:0-8045 GCF_040645715.1 Spirillospora sp. NPDC046719
GGTCGAGCGCGACGCGGCCGCCGGGGTCCGGCTGGACGACGGCGCCGAGATCCGCGCGGACCGGGTGCTGCTGGCCGCCGGGCCCTGGTCGGGCGACCTGGCGGGCCTGCCCGCCGGGACCGTTCCACCCGTCCGCCCCGTCAAGGGCCAGGTGATCAGGCTCCGCACGCCGGTGCCGTTCCTGCGGCGCACCACCCGCGGCCTGGTGAAGGGCTCGTCGGTCTACCTGGTGCCGCGCGCGGACGGCGAGATCGTCATCGGCGCCACGCAGGAGGAGCTGGGCTTCGACACGCGGGTCACCGCGGGCGGCCTGTGGGAGCTGCTGCGGGACGCCCGCGAGCTGCTGCCCGGCCTCACCGAGCTGGAGTTCGCCGAGGTCACCGCGGGCCTGCGGCCCGGTTCCCCGGACAACGCCCCGCTGATGGGCCCCACCGCGCTGCCCGGCCTCTACCTCGGCACCGGCCACTTCCGCAACGGCATCCTGCTGGCGCCGGTCAGCGCCGACGCCCTCGCGGCGATGCTGCTGGACGGCCCCGTGCCCGAGGTGGCCGCCCCGTTCTCCCCCGCCCGCTTCTCCCCCGAACCGCAGTGAGGAAGGCCGCGCAGTGATGCGGGCCGCAGTGACGAAGGTCGTGCAGTGATGAAGGTCGTGCAGTGATGAGGATCATCGTGAACGGAGAGCCGCGCGAACTGCCGGACGGCGCGTCCGTGGCGCAGGCGGTCGCGGCCGTCACCACCGCCGCGTCCGGCGTGGCGGCCGCGCTGAACGACGAGGTCGTCCGGCGCTCGGCGTGGGAGGCGACGACGCTGCGCGAGGCGGACCGCCTCGAGGTGCTGACCGCGGTGCAGGGAGGCTGACCGGTGACACGGGACACGACGAACGACGCCGCCGCCGGCGCCCTGGTGATCGCCGGCGAGGAGATCGACTCCCGGCTGATCATGGGCACCGGCGGGGCGCCGAGCATGCACGTGCTGCGCGAGGCGCTGACCGCGTCGGGGACGGCGCTCACCACGGTCGCGATGCGGCGGGTGGACCCGTCGGCGCGCGGCTCGGTGCTGGACGTCCTGGGCGAGTGCGGCATCCGGGTGCTGCCGAACACCGCGGGCTGCTTCACCGCGGGCGAGGCCGTGCTGACCGCGAAGATGGCGCGCGAGGCGCTCGGCACGAACTGGGTCAAGCTGGAGGTGATCGCGGACGAGCGGACGCTGCTGCCGGACCCGATCGAGCTGGTGGAGGCCGCCGAGCAGCTCGTCGACGACGGCTTCGTCGTCCTGCCCTACACCAACGACGACCCCGTGCTCGCGCACCGGCTGGAGCAGCTCGGCTGCGCCGCGGTGATGCCGCTGGGCTCGCCGATCGGGTCGGGGCTCGGCATCCGCAACCCGCACAACATCGAGCTGATCGTCGAGCGGGCGGAGGTCCCGGTGATCCTGGACGCGGGGCTCGGCACCGCGTCCGACGCCGCACTGGCGATGGAGCTCGGCTGCGACGCGGTGCTGCTGGCGACCGCCGTCACCCGCGCGCAGTCGCCCGCCCGGATGGCCGCGGCGATGCGGCACGCCGTCGAGGCCGGGCGGCTCGCCCGGCTGGCGGGCCGTATCCCCAAGCGCCGCTACGCCCAGGCGTCCTCGCCGTTCGAGGGCCTCGCATCGTCCTGACAGCTCGTTGAAGCCGAGCTAAAGCTTCGGCTGTAGAAATATTCGCTGGACCTGAACGGTGGACGTCCACAGACTGGAGGGCGTCCACCGGACGGGCCGCCCGCAACCGCGCCGCACCCTTCGGTGTTCATGGAAACGTCCCGAACCTAAGGTGCGTCACATGCAACAGGGCAGTGCCCGGCGAACGGACGTCGACCGGCTCGCCGTCGCGGCGGCGGCCGTCACGGTCGTGCTGTGGGCCTCGGCGTTCGTCGCGATCCGCAGCGCCGGCACGGAGTACGGCCCCGGCGCGCTGGCCCTCGGTCGGCTCCTCTCCGGGACCGTCGTGCTCGCCGTCATCTGCCTGGTCCGCCGCGAGGGCCTGCCGCCGAGGGGCGCCTGGCCCGGCATCGCCGCGGCGGGCGTGCTGTGGTTCGGCGCCTACATGGTCGCGCTGAACTGGGGCGAGCGCCTCGTGGACGCCGGCACGGCGGCCCTCGTGGTCAACATCGGCCCGATCCTCATCGCGCTGCTCGGCGGCTGGCTGCTGAAGGAGGGCTTCGCGCCGCGGCTGCTGGCCGGCATGGCGGTGTCGTTCGCGGGCGCCGCGATCGTCGGGCTGTCGATGTCGGGCGACGGGGGCTCGTCGGTCGGCGGCGTGCTGCTGTGCCTCGTCGCCGCCGTGACGTACGCGTTCGGCGTCGTCAGCCAGAAGCCGGCGCTGCGGCACGCGACGCCGCTGCAGTTCACCACCTGGGCCTGCGCGATCGGCGCGGTCGTCTGCCTGCCGTTCGCGCCGCAGCTGGTCTCGCAGGCCGCCGACGCCCCGGCCGCCGCCACCCTGAACATGGTCTACCTCGGCGTCTTCCCGACCGCGATCGCCTTCACCACCTGGGGCTACGCGCTGGCCCGGACGTCCGCCGGGAAGATGGGCGCCACCACCTACGCCGCGCCCGCGCTCGTGGTCGCGATGTCGTGGCTGTTCCTCGACGAGGTCCCCGGCCTGATCACGCTCGGCGGCGGCGTCCTGTGCCTCGCCGGCGTCGCCGTCTCCCGCAGCACCCGCGGCCTCCGCCGCGGCCGCCCGGCCGCCGCCGCGGCGGCCCCGCCCGCGCCCGCGTCCGACCCGCGGCTCATCGATGCTCATACTCACGACTGATGAGAACATCCGTCATTCGCCCGTAAACTCGCCTCGATGGACACGTCGGTTGCAGATCCACTCGTCGGGCAGGTGCTCGACGGGCGCTACCGCATTGAGTCCCGGATCGCGCGCGGCGGCATGGCCACCGTGTACGTGGCCCGCGACCTCCGGCTGGACCGCACGATCGCGATCAAGGTGATGCACGCCGGGCTCGCCTCCGACGAGGACTTCGTCGCCCGCTTCATCGGCGAGGCCAAGGCGGCCGCGGCGCTCTCGCACCCCAACGTCGTCGCCGTGTACGACCAGCGCTCCGATGGCGAGCACGTCTTCCTGGTGATGGAGTACGTCCCGGGCCGGACGCTGCGCGACGCGCTCACCGAGCTCGGCCGGCTCGGCCCGCGCGCCGCCCTGGAGATCATGCAGCCCGTCCTCGCGGCGCTCGGCGCCGCGCACCGGGCCGGTCTCGTGCACCGCGACGTCAAGCCGGAGAACGTGCTGATCTGCGAGGACGGCACCATCAAGGTCGCCGACTTCGGCCTCGCCCGCGCGGAGAGCGCGAGCAAGATGACCAAGACCGGCATGATCATCGGCACGGTCGGCTACCTCGCGCCCGAGCAGGTGCTGCAGGGCACCGCCGACGTCCGCTCCGACGTCTACGCCGCCGGGATCATGCTGTTCGAGCTGCTCACCGGCCGGCTCCCCCACCAGGCCGACACCCCCCTCGCCGTCGCCTACAAGCACGTCAACGAGGTCGTCCCGCCGCCGTCCAGCGTCGTGCCCGGCATCCCGCAGCGGGTGGACGAGCTGGTCACCGACGCCACCAGCCACGACCCGTCCCGCCGCCCCCAGGACGCCAACCAGTACCTGGCGGAGGTCGCCGAGGTCTTCGGCGGCCTGCCGCGCGACTTCGACCGCCGCATGGAAGAGGCGTCCCGCACCACCACCAGCGTGCTGGAGACGCCGCCCGCCGCCCCGCCGCAGGGGCACACCGCCGTCCTCGACCCGAGGAGCGCGCCCGACACCCTCCCGTCCGGGTACGCGCCGCGCTCCCGCGCCGACCGGGCGCTCGGCGCGCTCACCGGCAAGTACGTGCTGATCGCCATCGGCGCCATCGCCGCCGTGGTCCTCGGCTGGGCCGTCTGGTACCAGACGTCCGGCCAGTACGACCACATCCCCTCCCAGATCATCGGGATGAAGGTCGCGGACGCCCAGCGCGAGCTCGACCACGCCGGGCTGGACGTCCGCGTCGCCACCGCCGTGTACGACGACCACGTCCACAAGGGCATGGTCGCCAAGAGCGACCCGCCCGCCGGCGCCCGCATCGCCAAGGGCCAGACCGTCACGCTGACCCCGTCGAAGGGCATCACCCCCCGCGAGGTCCCGGACGTGTCCGGCAAGTCCCTCGACGACGCGAAGCGGACCCTGCAGAGCAAGGGCTTCACGATCGGCAGGACCAGCACGACCCCGTCGCAGCGGGTCGGCAAGGACAAGGTCGTCGGCACCGACCCGGACGCGGGCGAGAAGCAGTCCCCCGACAAGCCGGTCGACATCATCGTCAGCAGCGGCATGTCCATGCCGAACGTCGTCGGCACCGACGGCGACACCGCCGCCAACCAGCTGCGCTCCATGGGCCTGAACGTCACCGTGGAGAAGAAGAAGGTCGACGGCAAGCCCGCGAACACCGTGGTCAGCCAGGACCCGGCGGAGGGAACCGGCGTGTCCAGCGGCGACGACGTCACCATCGTCGTCAACAAGCGCGACTGCATCGTGGACGCGGGCCCCATCCACTTCGGCTGCAACGACGGCGACCCCCAGCAGAACATCCCCGTCCCCAACATGACCGGCCGCAGCGTCGCCGACGCCAGGAAGGCCCTCCGGGACTCCGGCTTCAACGTCAACGTCACCGGGTTCGGCGGGAACACCGTCCGGTTCCAGAGCCCGAACAGCGGCGAGGCCCCGCGCGGCTCCACCATCACCCTGGTCAAGGGCCCCTGACCGGGTCCGGACGGTCGGATCCGGCGGCTAGGCTGAACGGCCTATGACCGCACCGCAGAGCCCCATCGGGGCGCACGTTCCCGTGGCCGGCGGGCTCGCCACCGGCGGCCTGAAGTACGCCGCCGAGATCGGCGCCGAGGCGATCCAGGTCTTCGTCGCCAACCCGCGCGGGTGGGCGCTGCCCGAGGGCAGGCCCGCCGAGGACGCCAAGCTCCTGGCGCGCACCGACGTCGCCGTCTACGTGCACGCCCCGTACCTGGTCAACTTCGGCTCGCCCAGCGAGGAGACCCTCGCCAAGTCGATCGCGACCGTCCGGCACTCCCTCGTCCGCGGCCGTGCGATCGGCGCCCGCGGCGTGGTCGTCCACACCGGCTCCGCCGTCAGCCAGAGCTACGACGCGGCCATGGCGCAGGTCCGCGAGCACGTCCTGCCGCTGCTGGAGGAGATCCCCGAGGACGGCCCCGACCTCCTCCTGGAGCCGATGGCGGGCCAGGGCAAGATGCTGTGCGCCAAGGTCCAGGACCTCGGCCCGTTCTTCGACCGCCTCGACCACCACCCGAAGCTCGGCGTCTGCTTCGACACCTGCCACGCGTTCGCCGCGGGCCACGACCTCGCCGCGCCCGGCGGCGTCAAGGACACGATGGACGCCCTGGTCGCCACCGTCGGCGAGGGCCGCCTCAAGCTCGTCCACGCCAACGACTCCAAGGACGCCTGCGGCTCCGCCAAGGACCGGCACGAGAACATCGGCGCGGGGCGGATCGGCGAGCAGCCCTTCGCCGACCTCTTCCGGCACCCGGCCGTGGCCGGCGTCCCGTTCATCATCGAGACCCCGGGCCGCGACCCCGAACCGCACGGCAAGGACATCGCGACCCTCAAGCGACTCAGAGCCGGCGACCAGCCCTGACCGCGACCGGGAAGCTCAACCGGAAGATCGCCCACAACCGACCGCCAGGCGATCGTCCGTAACTCCGACCCGCGGCGACCGCCACGTTGCGATCGCGTGCGAAGCCAGGTTCGAGCCTGCGAGAACCTGATCGCGAAGCGAGCCCCCAGGGCGAGTCGAAGCGATGCTGCGATCGCCGCTTCGCCCGCCGAAGGAAGGCGCTCCAGCGCCTGACGCCAAGGGCGAAGCAAAAAAAAATAGGACTCGGGCGTCGCCGAACAACCCCCCGACTGTTCGACGACGCCCGAGCCACAGGTCGTCGGGTCCCACCCCCCCGGTACGGGACCCGGCGACTCACGATCCGGCGTTCGACTGGCGCCCGCCGGATCTCCGGGTTTGCTGTTGTGGGAGGTTTCGCGGTGGTGGACGGGGATGCCGTCCGGTCCGTCCGCCCGCTCCTCCGAAGCGGTGTGGCGTGTGGTGCCACTGAGAACACTAGAGGTCCGATGCCTCCGATCGGCACCCTGGAAACACAAGGCTCGGTAAACGGTTAGTAGTCAGAGTTATGCGGAGGGTAGTCGCACGGCGAGCGGTCGGTTTCGCGGGACGAGCGGGCGGGCCGACATGTAGGAACGGTCCACACGACGGTGAGCGGTCATGTGGGAAATTCACGGCCCGGCGCGGCGGCCGTTTCCGCGGGCGCTCGGCGGGCGCTCGGCGGGCGCTCAGCGGGCGGCGGCGGGCTCGGGGAGGTGCAGCCGGGCCATGGCGCCGTCGGTGCGGCGCGGCACGCGGCGGCGGGTGAGCAGCGACACCGTGATCATGACGGCGAACGCGGCGGGCGCGACGACCAGGGCGGGCTGGGCGAGCAGCGCCGCGGTCCAGCCGGCGCGCGGGCCGCAGGCGAGCCGGGCGACGCCGGCGGTGACGGAGAGCCCGCCGCCGGCGGCGAGTCCGGCGAGGGCGCCGGCGGCGGTCAGGCCCCGCCACCAGATGCCGAGGACGAGCAGCGGGCACAGCGAGCACGCCGACACGCACAGCGCCGTGACGACGAGCTCGGCGGCGTCGCGGGGGCCGATGGCGGGCAGCACGGCGAGCGGCGCGGCCAGCGCGAGGACCACGCCGATCCGGAACACGGTGACGCCGTCGCGGTGCCGCATGCGCTGGGTGACGGTCCCGGCGATGGCGACGACGAGCCCGCACGAGGTGGAGATGAACGCGGCGAACGCGCCGGCGGCGACGACCCCGGCCAGCAGCGCGCCGGGCAGGCCGGGCGCGGCCCTGAGCGGCAGCACCAGGATCGTGGCGTCGATGTCGCCGGTCATCAGCAGTTCGGGGGTGTAGAGGCGGCCGAGCGTGCCGTAGAGGGCCGGGAAGGCGTAGAAGAGGGCGAGCAGCCCGGGGACGAGCGCGGCGGTGCGGCGGGCGGCCCGCCCGGAGGTGCTCGTGTAGAAGCGCATCAGGATGTGGGGCAGGCCCATCGTCCCGAGGAGGACGCCGAGCAGCGTCGAGTAGGTGGTGTAGAGGCCACGCCAGGTAGGGGGGCCGGACGGGACGGCCCACATCCCGTCGCTGGGGGCGGTGTGGCGTTCGGCGTGCGGGACGGCGGCGCCGGGCGGGAACACGAGTTCGGTGCCGCGACCGGCGGTGTGCGGACCCGGGCTCAGGGGCACGAGGGCGCGGTCGTGGCGGACACCGTCGAGCCGTCCCGTGGCGGTGACGGTCACGGCCTGCCGGACGGTCACGGTGACGTCCGTGTGCACGTGGACGCGGGTGGTGCGCTCGAAGCGCGCCGGCCGGTCCCCGGCGTGGGCCGCGCCGCCGCCCGCGTGCCAGATCGCGAGCAGCGCGACGGCGGGGAGGGCGACGGCGGCGAGCTTGATCCAGAACTGCACGGCCTGGACGGTGGTGATGCCGCGCATGCCGCCGGACGCGACGAGGCCGACCGCCACGACGACGATCACGGCCCAGCCCGTCCAGACGGGGGCGCCGGTCAGCACCCGCAGGGTCACGCCGGCGCCCTGGAACTGGGGCAGCAGGTAGAACCAGCCGACGCAGCAGACGCAGCAGGTGACGGCGCGGCGGACGGCCCGCGACCCGAGCCGCCACTCGGCGAAGTCGGAGACCGTGTAGGCGCCGGAGCGGCGCAGCGGGGCGGTGACGAACGCCAGCAGCAGGACGTGCCCGGCGGTGGCGCCGATCGGCAGCCACAGCGTGCCTGTGCCGTAGGCGAGGACGAGCCCGGCGGTGCCGAGGTAGGCCGCGGCGGAGATGTACTCGCCGCCGATCGCGGCGGCGTTCCGGAGGGGGGTGACGCCCTGGGAGGCGACGAGGAAGTCGGAGGTGGTCCGGGCGGAGCGGCGGCCGTGCGCGCCGAGGGCCGCGGTC
>NZ_JBEYYT010000421.1:0-8019 GCF_040645715.1 Spirillospora sp. NPDC046719
GGCCCGTGCAGCTCAGCCAGAGCAGCGCGGGCCCGCCGGCGCCGAGCAGCTGGGTGCCGCCGAGCGGCGCCAGCAGGAACCCGCCCGACCACGCCATCCCGTACAGGCCGCTGTAGCGGCCGCGCAGGTGCGGCGGCGCGAGATCGGCGACGACGGCCTGCAGCACGGACGCGGCGGTGATCTCGCCGAGCGTCCAGACCAGGATCGTCGCGGTGAAGCCGGGCAGCGAGGTCGCCAGCGCGGTCAGCCCGTAGCCCGCGCCGACCAGCGTGAACCCGGCCACCATCACCAGGCTGTGGTCGCGCCGGCTCAGCCACGCGCTGACCAGCGGCTGGACGATGATGATCAGCACGCCGTTGGCGGCGATGGCGATGCCGTAGTCCTGCGGCCCGAGCCCCGCCTCCTTCATCGCGAGCGGCATCGTGGTCATGCCCTGCATGAGCACGAACGTGTAGCAGAGCATGACCGTCGCGTAGCCGACCATGACGCGGTCGCGCAGCACCTGGACGAACCCGCCGGGCCCGTCGTCGCGGCCGGCGCCGCGCACCCGCGTCTCCGGGACGGCGCGCCACACCAGCAGCCCGAACGCGGCGCAGGTGGCGGCGTCGATCCAGAACAGCAGCTGGAAGCCCTCGCGGGCGAGGGTGCCGCCGAGCACCATCGAGAACGCCCAGCCGAGGTTGACCGCCCAGAACAGCAGCCCGAACGCGCGCGGCCGCTCCGCCGGGGAGATGATGTCGGCGACCATCGCCTGGGCCGCGGGCCGGTACATGTCGAGGAGCAGGCCGAGGACGAGCGCCGCCACGATGATCGCCGCGATCCCGTGCGCGTAGCCGAGCGCCAGCATCGCCGCGCCCGTGCCGACGGTCGCGCAGGTCAGCGTCGCGCGCCGGCCGAGCCGGTCGGCGAGGGCGCCGCCCGCGAGCTGCCCGGCGAACGAGCCGGCGCCGAGCACGGCCATCACGGCGCCCGCCTGCCCGAGCGACAGGCCCCGCGCCGTGGTCAGGTACAGGCCGAGGAACGGCTCGACCATCGTGCCGAGCCGGTTGAGCAGGGAGCCCGCCCACAGCACCCAGAACGTCCGGGGGAGGCCGCCGACGCGGGGCCGCAGGAACGCCGCGATGCGGCCCGGCGCGGGACCGACAGGAGTGTCGTCCAATGTGGTCACTTGCACGATGGTCCGCGAACGCCGCGGACCGCGGCATTGATTTAGTCTGGGCTAAATGACCGAGGTCGTGCCGTGATCGGGTTCGTGCCGTGATCGAGTTCGTGTTCGCGCCGGACGACGCCGCCCGCGTCCGGTTCGCGTTCTCGCCGCTGCTGGAGCTGGTGCGCAGCCTGCGGGTGCTCGCCGACCCGTCCGGGCACGCCCTGCACCTGCCGTGGGTGCACGGCGTCCGGCCCCGGCTGCGCGGCCTCGACATGGCGCCGCTGATGGCGGCCGTCCCGGCGTGGGGCTACATCCCCGACTTCCTCACGCCGCCGCCGGGGACGCCGCTGCCCGACCTGGACGCCGAGCTGGAGATCGTCCGGAGCACGCCGCCGGAGGTCGTCGCCGCCGAGCTGCGGTGGACCGAGCGCGGCAACCGGGCCGGGCCCGAGCGCCTGGCGATGGCGGCCGAGCCCGAACGCACCCTGGAGACCCTCGTCGGCCTGCTGGAGCGGTACTGGGCCGCGGCCGTCGAACCGTACTGGCCGCGGCTGCGCGACCTCCTCGAAGGGGACATCCTGCGCCGCGCCCGCGCCCTCGCGGCGCACGGCACCGCCGGGGTGTTCGGCGACCTGCACGACGACGTCTCGTGGCGGTCCGGGACCCTCAGGGTCGACCGGCGGTGGGAGTTCCGCGGCGAGCTGCTGGGCCGCGGCCTGCTGCTGGTCCCGAGCGCGTTCGTGTGGCCGAACGTGTCGGTGATGGTGCCGCCCTACCAGCCGATGCTCAGCTACCCGCCGAACGGCGTCGGGACGCTGTGGGAGACCGGCCGCGACCAGGGAGCGGGCTCGCACGCGCTCGCCGCGCTGATCGGGCGGCGCCGCGCCGAGCTGCTCATCGCGCTCGCCACGCCCGCGTCCACGACGGAGCTGGCCGCCCGGATGGGCGTCACGGCCGGAGCGGTCAGCCAGCACCTCGGCGTCCTCCGCGCGTGCGGCCTGGTCACCGGCCACCGCCTCGGCCGCCGCGTCCTCTACGCCCGCACGCCCTCCGGCGACGCCCTGGCCGCACCCGCCCAGCGTTGACCGCGGCAGGTCAGCGGAGCGAGGCGAGGGCGTCGAGGCGGAGCTGGGCGGGCGCGGCGGACTCGTAGCGGCCGGACTCGGCGAGCCAGTCCATGTGCGCGCGGGGGGTGTCCAGGAGGACCTTGACGACCTGCGCGGCGGCGGCGCGCTGCGCGACCGTCAGCTGCAGCCGGTCGAGCATCTCGGGCAGCCGCCGGGCCGCCTTCCACGCCTGCTCCAGCCGCCCCGCGATCCGCTCGGTGACCACCGTGGCCGCCTGCTCCGGCGTCAGGCGGTGGGCCGCCGCGAGGACGGCGGGCAGGCCGTGCACGTCGCCCCGGGCCGTCTCCATCTCGTACGACGCGAGGTCGTTGGACCAGGCGACGACGTCGGCGACGCTCTCGGCGACCGTCAGCCAGCGGGGCGTGCGCAGCAGCCGCGCGGGCAGCTCGACGCCGAGCACCGGCTCGACGAGGTCGTACAGGAACGGCCCGCAGGCCCGGCGGCGCAGCGCCGGGAACTCCGCCGGCGTCGGGACGTGCCGGATGCGCCGGTTGACGGCCTCCTCCGCGCAGCCGTCGCGGTGCGCCTCCAGCTGCAGGATGAAGCGGCGCCGCCAGTCCCGGCTCATGCCCTTGGACGTGGCCTGCCAGAGCTCGACCAGCGCCGACTCCAGCGGACGGGCGCCGGGCCGGGCGTGGCCGCGCCGCATCGCGCGCAGCAGGTCGTCGTACAGGGCGTGCACGGCGCTGCCGCTGTCGGCGAGCGGCGGGTGGTCGAGGGTGTCGTCCAGCGCGAGCGCCCAGGTGAGCCAGCGCGCGAACAGGTCGACGGCGGCCAGCTCCGCGTCCGGGAAGACGCGGGCGGCCAGTCGCTCGCAGCGGGCGCGGCCGAGCGGCGAGGTGTCCGGATCTCCGAGCACCAGGCCGCGGCCGCGCGCCCAGGCCTCCACCTGCGCGCCCAGCTGCCAGGACTCCGGGTGCATGGCCGACGGGGCGGCCAGCGCGGCGGCCCGGTCGCTCATCGAGAGAAGAAGAGAGATGTCCACGACACGGCCCACGTTAATGATCAACGTCCGGTGGAACCATGATCGCAACGTCAATTCTCGGGAAACGCCGGACGCGGAGGGTCAGCGTGGGGTATGCCGGGCGCCCGGCCCGGCATGGCATAGTTCGGTGATCGCGAAGAGCTCGACTCAGGAGGAAACGTGTCCAGACGGACCACACGGTGGGCACTGGGCGCGGGCGTCGCCGCCCTTGCGCTGACCGCTTCGGCGTGCGGCGGCAGCGACGGCGCGACCGTGCAGGGCGTCAAGCTCATCAAGAAGGGCGCGCTGACGTCGTGCACCCACCTGCCCTACCCGCCGTTCCAGGTGGAGCAGGGCGGCAAGGTGGTCGGCTTCGACGTCGACATGATCGACCTCGTCGCCAAGAAGCTGGGCGTGACGCAGAAGGTCGTCGACACCCCGTTCGAGACGATGAAGACGGGCGCGGCGCTCAACGCCGGCAAGTGCGACATCGTCATGGGCGGCATGACGATCAAGCCGGACCGGGTCCAGTTCATGGACGTCTCCGAGCCGTACTTCGACGCCACCCAGTCGCTGATGGCGAAGAAGGGCAGCGGCATCACGAGCCTGGACGACGTCAAGGCCCGGAAGCTGAAGCTCGGCTCGCAGGCGAGCACCACCGGCGAGGACTTCGTCAAGGGCAAGGGCTTCGACCCGTCGTCCTTCGACAACTCCAACGCCGAGCTGGACGGGCTGCGCACCGGCCAGGTGGACGTGATCGTGCAGGACGACCCGGTCGTCAAGGGCTGGCTGAAGGACCCGGCGAACAGCAAGTACGAGATCGTCGCCAACCTCAACACCGGCGAGCAGTACGGGTTCTGGATCCGCAAGAACTACAACAAGAAGCTCGTCGAGCTGACGAACCAGGCGATCCAGCAGGCGAAGCAGGACGGGACGTACAAGAAGATCTACGAGAAGTGGATCGGTCCGATGCCGGCCGCGGCGGGTAAGCCGTCGTGACCGCGGAGCAGGTGACGCCCGTGGCGGCGCCCGGCGGGCTGTCCCGCCGGGCCCGCCGGCGGGTGTCGCTCGGCGGCCAGTACGGGCTGTTCATCGTCGTCGTGGTGCTGATCGCGGCGCTCGCGAACTGGCAGCAGCTGCACACGAACTTCGCCAACTGGAGGGTCGCCAAGGCCCTGTTCCCGGACATCATCACCGTCGGGCTGCGCAACACCGCGGTCTACACCGCGGTCGGGTTCGGCATCGGGCTGGTGCTGGGCCTGGTCATCGCGCTGATGCGGCTGTCGCCGGTGCTGCCGTACCGCTGGTTCGCGACGGCCTACATCGAGATCTTCCGCGGCCTGCCGCTGCTGCTGATCTTCATCTTCGTCGGCGTCGGCGTGCCGCTGGCGTTCCCCGGCACGACCATCCCGGGCGGCGCGGTCGGGCAGGCGGGCCTCGCGCTCGGGCTGGCCGCCGCCGCGTACATGGCCGAGACGATCCGGGCCGGCATCGAGGCCGTCCCGAGGGGGCAGCTGGAGGCGGCGCGCTCGCTTGGCATGTCGCAGGCCCGGGCGATGCGGTCGATCATCCTGCCGCAGGCGTTCCGGATCATCATCCCGCCGCTCACCAACGAGCTGGTGCTGCTGTGCAAGGACTCCTCGCTGGTGCTGTTCCTCGGCATCACGCTGGAGCAGCGCGAGCTCACCAAGTTCGGCCGGGACCTCGCCGGCCAGCAGGGCAACACCACCCCGATCATCGTGGCGGGCATCTGCTATCTGATCATCACCATCCCGCTGAGCCTGCTGGCCCGGCGGCTGGAGGCGCGGCAGCGCAGGGAGCAGCGATGACGGTCCTGGACCAGGGCGCGGACGCGCCGGGCGGCACCGGCCGGGCCGTCGAGATCAGCGGGCTGCGCAAGTCGTTCGGCTCGAACGAGGTGCTGCGCGGCATCGACTTCCACGTGGAGCGCGGCGAGGTGGTGTGCGTCATCGGCCCGTCCGGGTCGGGCAAGTCGACGCTGCTGCGCTGCGTGAACCTGCTGGAGGAGCCGACCGCGGGGACGGTCCGGGTCGGCGGCGTGGAGGTCACCGACCCGGACGTCGACATCGACGCCGTGCGCCGCCGGATCGGCATGGTGTTCCAGTCGTTCAACCTGTTCCCGCACCTGACCGCGCTCGGCAACGTCACGATCGCGCAGCGCAAAGTGCTCAAGCGGGACAAGGCGGAGGCCGAGCGGATCGCCCGGCGGAACCTGGAGCGGGTCGGGCTCGCCGACAAGGTGGACGCCTACCCCGCCAAGCTGTCCGGCGGGCAGCAGCAGCGCGTGGCGATCGCCCGCGCGCTGGCGATGGGCCCCGAGGTGATGCTGTTCGACGAGCCGACGTCCGCACTGGACCCCGAGCTCGTCGGCGACGTGCTCGGCGTCATGCGGGGTCTCGCCGAGACCGGGATGACCATGCTCGTCGTCACGCACGAGATGTCGTTCGCCCGCGAGGTCGCCGACCGGGTGGTGTTCATGGACGGCGGCGTGGTCGTCGAGGAGGGCCCGCCGTCCCGGGTGATCGCCGATCCGGAGCACGAGCGGACCCGGGCCTTCCTGTCCCGGGTGCTCGATCCGGCCGCCGCCCGGGTGGATGGCTCCGTTCCGTCGGATAAGTTCGGATCTGACGGGGCGAACGCGTAACGTCGCGGTAACAGCGTCCGGGCATACTGCAGGTCGGGCCGGACGAGTCGGCCGGCACCGCGTCACCGAGGGAGAGGGCTTTGGACCGTCAGCAGGAGTTCGTGCTCCGCACGCTGGAGGAGCGGGACATCCGCTTCATCCGGCTGTGGTTCACCGACGTGCTCGGGTTCCTCAAGTCGGTGGCCGTGGCGCCCGCCGAACTGGAGGGCGCCTTCGGCGAGGGGATCGGCTTCGACGGGTCGGCGATCGAGGGCTTCGCCCGCGTGTACGAGGCCGACATGATCGCCAAACCGGACCCGTCCACGTTCCAGGTGCTGCCGTGGCGCTCGGAGTCGCCCGGCGTCGGCCGGATGTTCTGCGACATCCTGATGCCGGACGGCACGCCGAGCTTCGCCGACCCGCGGTACGTGCTCAAGCGGGCGCTGGCCCGCGCCGCCGACCTCGGGTTCACCTTCTACACCCACCCCGAGATCGAGTTCTTCCTGCTCAACGACAAGCCGGAGGACGGCCGCGAACCCGACCCGGCGGACGCGGGCGGGTACTTCGACCACACCCCGCACAGCGCGGCGCACGACTTCCGGCGCAACGCGATCATGATGCTGGAGTCCATGGGCATCTCGGTGGAGTTCAGCCACCACGAGGGCGCCCCCGGCCAGCAGGAGATCGACCTGCGGTACGCCGACGCGCTCACCACCGCCGACAACATCATGACGTTCCGGCTGGTGATGAAGGAGGTTGCGCTCGACCAGGGCGTGCACGCCACGTTCATGCCGAAGCCGTTCACCGAGCACCCCGGCTCCGGCATGCACACCCACATGTCGCTGTTCGAGGGCGACCGCAACGCCTTCTACGAGCCCGGCGCGGAGTTCAAGCTCTCCAAGGTCGGCCGCGCGTTCATCGCGGGCCTGCTGCGGCATTCCGCCGAGATCACCGCAGTCTGTAACCAGTGGGTGAACTCCTACAAGCGGCTGTGGGGCAACGTCGGCTCCGCGGCGGGCGCCGGGGGAGAGGCCCCGTCCTACATCTGCTGGGGCCACAACAACCGGTCGGCGCTCGTCCGCGTGCCGATGTACAAGCCGCACAAGGGCCACTCGACCCGCATCGAGTTCCGGTCGCTGGACACCGCCGCCAACCCCTACCTGGCGTTCGCGGCGATCCTCGGCGCCGGCCTCAAGGGCATCGAGGAGGGCTACGAGCTGCCGCAGGGCGCCGAGGACGACGTCTGGGCGCTCACCCCGGCCGAGCGGCGCGCGCTCGGCATCGAGCCGCTGCCGCAGAACCTGGACGAGGCCGTCCGCGCGATGGAGCGCAGCGAGCTGATGGCGGACGTCCTCGGCGAGCACGTGTTCGACTTCTTCCTGCGCAACAAGCGCCAGGAATGGGAGGACTACCGGCGACAAGTCACCGAGTTCGAGCGCAAGAGGCTGCTGGCGGTGCTCTGACCGGAATACGGTTGGAACGTGAGCGAGCCGTGGACCACCGACCGTCGCCGTCCCTCTCTCGCCGGCCGGCTCGCGCGGCTCGGGTTCACCGACGCCGGGCGGGCCGAGCGGCTGCTGCTGGAGGCCGAGCGGGACGCCGGGGCGGGGATCGGTGACGATCTCCTCGACGCCCTCGGCGGCACCGCCGACCCCGATCTCGCGCTGAACGGGCTGCTGCGCGTGCTCGCGTCGGCGGACGAGCGCGGCGCCGGCGCGGACCTGCGCGCCGCGCTGCGCGCCGAGCCGGGCACCCGGGAGCGGGTCGCCGCCGTCCTCGGGGTCAGCGACGCCCTCGGCGACCACCTCGTCCGGCATCCCGAGCACTGGCGGGTCCTGCGCGACGACGGCGCGCCCGGCGAGCCGGAGCGCCCGTCCGCGGGCGCGCTGCGCACGGCGCTGCTGGAGGCGGTGGGCGCCGACCCGGCCGCCGAGGCCCCGGTGGCGTCCGGCGCGGGCCCCGAGACGCTCGTCGCGCTGCGCGCCGCGTACCGGGCGCGGCTGCTGTCGCTGGCGGGCCGCGACCTGATCGGCGTCGCGGACGTCGCCGAGGTCGCCGCCGAGCTGGCCGACCTCGCCGCCGCCGCGGCCGGCATCGGACCGATCCACTTCTCGTAGATCTTCTTGTACGTCCC
>NZ_JBEYYT010000422.1:0-8017 GCF_040645715.1 Spirillospora sp. NPDC046719
GCCGCCACCGCCGCCGCGGCCGGCGGGAACGGGCTGACGACGAGGTCGAGGTTCGGGGGCAGGGCGCCGAGGCCGCGGAACCGGTCGCGCAGCCAGAACGCCAGCGGCAGCCCGGCGGCGGCGCCGAGCGGCCCGGCGGCGAGGCCGATGAGCAGCGCCTCCCGCCCGATCATCCGGCGGACCTGCCGGGGCGTCGCGGCGACGGCGCGCAGCAGCGCGATCTCCCGCTGCCGCTGCTGCACCGAGAGCGCGAACGTGCCGGACACGACGAGGATCGCGACGAGCAGGGCCGTCCCGCCGAGCGCGCCGCCCATGCTGATCAGCTTGACGCGGGACCGCTCGGCGCCGGGGAACTCGGCCCGGCCGCGGTCCGCGCCGGTGTGGACGGTGGCGCGGGTGCCGCGCAGCGCGCCGGCGATCGCGGCCTTGGAGCCGGTCGCGCCGATCGCGGTGACCATGCCGGGGTGCCCGGCCAGCCGGCGCGCCTCGGCGGTGCTGAAGAAGATCGCCGCTTGGTCCTTGAGCGCCTGCCGCGTCACGCCGGTCACCCGGTAGGACCCGGGTTCGGCGGACGCGACCCGCACCCGCGACCCGGCGTGCAGGCCGTTCGCGCGGGCCGTCGCCGCGTCGACCACGATCTCGCCGGGGGCGGCGGGCGCCCGGCCCTCCCGCAGCGTGAACGGGGTCAGCGCGGCCGACTCCCAGCCGTGCCCCCACGACTCGTCCGGCGCGGCGCCGATCTCGGCGGGGAACGCGACCTCGGTGATGACACCGCGGGCGCCCGCCGCGCGGACCCTGTCGGCGGCCGAGGCGGACAGCCACGCCCGCTCCGCGATCGCCTTGGCCTTGTGCTTGACCTTGCCCTTCTTCTTGATCTTCGTCTGGTGGACGAACTGGTCGCCGGTCACGACGACCAGCGCACCGGCGTACCGCTCCGGCGCGACCGATCCGCGCAGCCCGGTGTCCAGCAGGACCCCGCACGCGCACACCAGCGCCGCCGCGCACAGCAGCGCGGCGAACGCCCCCGCGAACCCCGCCTTGCGGTGCCGCACCGTGGAAAGGACGATTCCGAGCATCACTTCCACGCCCCCAGCCGGGTCATGCGGGCCGCCACCTTGTCGCTGGACGGCGCGTCCATCGCGTCGGCGATCCGGCCGTCCGCGAGGAACAGCACCGTGTCCGCGTAGGACGCGGCGACCGGGTCGTGGGTCACCATCACGACCGTCTGCCCCATGGCGTCGACGGTCTCGCGCAGCAGCGTCAGGACGTCCCGGGCCGTCATCGTGTCGAGCGCGCCGGTCGGCTCGTCGCCGAACACCACCTCCGGACGGGTCACGAGCGCGCGCGCTATGGCGACGCGCTGCTGCTGCCCGCCGGACAACTGCGCCGGACGGTGCCCGGTGCGTTCGCTCAGGCCGACTCTCGCGACGACCTCGTCCAGCCACTTGCGGTCGACCCGCGCACGGGCGAGCCGCAGCGGCAGAGTGATGTTCTGCTCGACCGTCAGCGACGACACCAGGTTGAACGCCTGGAACACGAAACCGACCCGCTGCCTGCGCAGCTCCGTCAGCTTCGTCTCGTTCATGGACGACAGCTCGGTGTCGCCCAGCCGGACGCTGCCGGACGTCGGGGTGTCGAGGCCCGCGGCGCAGTGCAGGAACGTGCTCTTCCCCGATCCCGACGGGCCCATCACGGCGGTGAACCGGCCGCGCGGGATGCCCGTCGACACCTCGCGCAGCGCCGCCACCGCGCCCCTCCCCTTGCCGTACACCTTGCTGACCGCGTCCATCCGCACCGCTTCGTTCATGAGGACAAGTCTTCTGACCTGCGGCTTCACGGGCCAGAGAGCAGATCACCGGTGCCATGTGATCTCGTCATGGTCCGGCCCGTGACGCGGTCACTGGTAGACATGAGCCGTGATCAACGTGCTCCTCGCGGACGACCACCACGTGGTGCGCAGCGCGCTGGCGGCCCTGCTGTCGCTGGAACCGGACCTGACCGTGGTGGCCGAGGTCGAGCGGGGCGACGCGGTCCTCGCCGCGGCCCGCGCCGCCCGCCCGGACGTCGCCGTGCTGGACGTCGACATGCCCGGCCTGGACGGCCTCGCGGCCGCCGCCGCCCTGCACGACGCCCTCCCCGGCGTCGCCGTGATGATCCTCACCGGCCACGGCAAGCCCGGCCACCTGCGCCGCGCCCTCGCCGCGAACGTCCGCGGCTTCCTGCTGAAGACCGCGCCGCCGGACGAGCTCGCCGCCGGGATCCGCAAGGTCGCCGCGGGCGAGCGCGTCCTCGACCCGCAGCTCGCCCTCACCGCCTGGGACCTCGCCGACAACCCGCTCACCCCGCGCGAGACGGACGTGCTGCGGCTGGCCGCCGAGGGCGCCGAGGCACCGGAGATCGCCGCGCGGCTGCACCTGTCGGCGGGGACCGTCCGCAACTACCTGACCGCCGTCGTCACCAAGCTCAACGCCCGCAACCGCACCGACGCGGCCCGCATCGCGCGGGAGGCCGGCTGGCTCTAGCCGGCCTCCTCTTCGGGCCGGCTCTGGCCGACGACCGCCTCCACCCGGAAGCCGCCCTTTCCGTCGGCGCGCGCGCTGAGCGTCCCTCCGGCCGACGCCAGGCGGGTGGTGAGGTTCCCGATTCCCGACCCGGGCGCCGTACGCGGCGCCGCCGGATCCAGCCCGTCGTTCTCCACGACCAGCCGGACCACACCGTCCTCCTGCTCGGTCGCGATGACGCAGCGCGTCGCGGCGCTGTGCCGGAGGATGTTGGTCACGGCCTCGCGCAGCACCGTGCCGAGCACCGCGGACGTCCCGTCCGGCACCTCGCCGTGCGCGAGGTCCATCTCGACCTCGACGCCCGCCGCCGTCAGCACCGACCGCGCGGAGCGCGCCTCGCCGTCCAGGGACAGCCCGGCCTCGCCGCCGGTGGCCGCCTCCAGGTCCTTCCGGGCCCGCTCCGCCATCGCGACGACCTCTTCCAGCTCCGCCCGCGCGCGCTTCGGATCGACGTCCGCGAGCCGCCGCGCCAGCTCGCACTTCAGCAGGATCGCCGCGAGGCTGTGCCCCAGCAGGTCGTGCAGGTCGCGCGCCGCGCGCAGCCGCTCCTGGACGGTCGCCGCCCGCGCCAGCTCCTCACCGGCCGCCCGCAGGTCCCGGACGAGCCGCGCCAGCCGGACGAGCCCGTACACGACGAGGCCCGTGACCAGCGTGCTGATCACATAGTTCGTTATGGCCGCGGGCCCGAGCCGCAGGGCCCACGCGCCCGCCCCGACCGCCGCCATCACCCCGGCCACCAGCGGGACCGCGACCCGGCGCGGCAGGCCCACCAGCAGCGTCCCGACCAGGAAGCCCGCGACGCCCAGCCACGCCTTCCCGAGGAGCGGCACCGGCGCGAAGCTCAGCACCGCCAGGCACGGCGCCCACGCCCTCGGCCGCCCGGTGCTCGTCCAGAACAGCTGCACCGCGCCGATGAGGACGAGCAGCGCCGCCGCGACCGGCCACTCCGGCCCCCACGGGACCTGGAGCAGCCCCTTGACGGAGAACCCCGCCAGCACCGCCGCCAGCAGCCCCACCGACAGCCGGTAGGCCGCCCGGTCCGGCAGGCTCACCGGCCGCTCGCCCGCCGCCACCGACACCTCGACCGCGAACCTGCCGTCCTCCCCGAGCCCGGTGGCGAAGGCGCCGCCCGCGGCCCGCACCCGCCGCGCGGCGTCCGCCAGCCCCTCCTCGCCCAGCTCCGCCGTCCGGACGCCGTCGTTCACGACGCGCAGCCGCACGGACCCATCCGCCTCCGACGTCTCGATGACGCAGGTCCGCGCCGTCCCGACGCGGACCACGTCGGTGACCGCCTCGCGCAGCGCCATCGCCAGCAGCGCCCCGGCCGGGCCGAGGGGCTCACTGTGGCTCGTCCGCACCTCCGCTCGAACGCCCGCGGACTCCAGCAGAGCGCGCGCCGCCGACGCCTCGGGCGCCAGCGACATGCTGCGGAAGTCCGCCGCCGCGGCCCGCGCCTCGTTCAGCGACCTCCGCGCGACGTCCAGCACGTCCGCGATCGCCTCGGGCCGCTCCAGCGCCCGGCGGCTCCCCTCGGAGATCTCCCGCAGCCCGTCCCCGAGCCCGCGGTTCAGCTCCGCCGCGATCCGCAGCCGCTCCCGCGCCACCGCCGCCAGCGTCACCGGCAGCCGCGCCGCCGCGGTGTCGTCCGCCCGGTCCGCCAGCCGCACCAGCCCGTAGACGACCAGCCCGGTGAGCAGGCAGCTGATCGTGACGTCGGCGCCGCCGAGGACCGCCGCGCTCCCGACGACCGCCACCGCGAGCGGCCACGCCCCCGCCAGCAGCAGCGAACCCGCCGCGAACCCGAGGACGCCCGCGGACGTGCCGAACGCCAGCACGCCCGCGTAGGCCGCCGCCGCCTGGACGGGGATCCCCCAGCGCCACCGGCCGTCCCGCGACGCGACCCGCACGATCTGGACGGCGAGGACGACCGCCACCAGGGCGATCGCCGCCGCCACCCGGACGGCCCCCTCGGTCCGCGCCGGGGCCGCCAGCACGTACACCCCCGCGAACGACGCCAGCACGGCCCCGACGGTCAGCCGTGCCCGCCCCGGCGAACGCCCTCTCACAATCCCGGACACACCCCTACATACTCCGCGTGCCACGATCCTGCCACGCGGTGCGGCCGGTGAGGTGCGGGGTCAGCCCCAGCGGGTCCCGGCGGGCACCCGGAAGGTGGTGTTGATCCGGTTGAAGAAGTTGGTGACCGCCACCATCAGCACCAGCGACCCGAGCTGCCGCTCGTCGAAGTGCCGCGCGGCCTCCGCCCAGATCTCGTCGGTGACGGCGCCGGGCCGGTCGGACAGCCGGGTCGCGGCCTCGGCGAGCGCCAGCGCGGCCCGCTCCGCCTCGTCGAACAGCGGGTTCTCGTACCAGGCCGCCACGCCCATCAGCTTCTCGTGCGCGATGCCCGCCTTGGCCGCGGCCGTCGCGCCCGCGTCGACGCACGCGCTGCAGCCGTTGATCTGGCTAGCGCGCAGGTGCACCAGCTCCAGCGTCTCGCGCGGCACGCCGCCCGAGTACACCTCCTTGAAGAGCAGTTGCACCCCCTTCGTGATGTCGGGCTGGCTCTTCGCGTCGTGGATACGTGCCGTCATCGCTCCTCCTTGGAACGGTTCGTCGGTGGACGGCACTACGACGTCGGCGCTTCGCGGGAGGTAACGCCGGGCCCGGGGCGTTACCTCTGCGGCGCCCCGCGCGTCCTGGCAGTGACACCGCCCGCGACCGAGGAGGACCGGTGACCGACGAGGACGCGCTCGCCGCCGAGTTCCAGGCCCACCGCCCCTACCTCCACGCGGTGGCGTTCCGCGTGCTCGGATCCCATTCCGACGCGGACGACGCCGTCCAGGAGGCGTGGCTGCGGCTCGCCCGCACCGGCGGCGGCGAGATCGCGGACCTGCGCGGCTGGCTCACCACGGTGACCGGCCGCATCTGCCTGGACCTCCTGCGCAGGCGCGGGACGCGGCGCGAGCAGCCCCTCGAACTGGACGTCGGCGCGCTCCCCCTCGACGCGGCCGCGGACGCGCGGATCGACCCCGAGGAGGAGGCGCTGCTCGCCGAGTCCGTGGGCCTCGCGCTCTACGTCGTCATGGACGCCCTGACCCCGGCGGAACGGGTGTCGTTCGTGCTCCACGACGTGTTCGAGGTCCCGTTCGACGCGATCGCCGGGGTCCTCGGCCGCAGCACCGCGGCCGCCAAGATGCTCGCCAGCCGGGCCCGCGGGCGGCTGCGGCCGGGCGCGCCCGCACCGGCGCCCGGCTCCGGCGCCGCGTCCCGCGACGTCGTCGACGCGTTCCTGGCGGCGGCGGGCAGGGGCGACGTCGCCGGGCTGCTGTCCGTGCTCGCCCCGGACGTCGAGCTGCGCGCGCACGGCCCCGGCGGGAGCACCGTCGTGCGCGGCGCGGCCGAGGTCGCGGCGCAGGCGGCCAGGTTCGCGCGGCCGGGCGCGACGGGGCATCCGGCGCTCGTCGACGGCCGCCCCGGCGTCCTCATCACCGTCGGCGGACGGCCGGTCACGGTGCTGGCCTTCACGGTCACGGACGGCGCCGTCACCGCGATCAGCGGGCTCACCGACCCCGCGCGGCTGGCCCGGATCGTCCCGTCCTGGGTCGCCTGACCCGCGCGGCGCCGCACGTCGAGCGTGCTCGCCAGCTGGGCCGCCACCCTCGACGACGCCGCCTCCAGCGACGCGGCCCTCGACGACGCCGCCCGCGCGGACGGCCGCCCTCGCCGCGGGACCGGCCGCTCCCGGGGCCCGCGCACCTGACGCGGGCGACGAATCCGCGCCACGCGGGTTGTCACGCGGGGGCGTAGATCCGCGATTTCCAAATAGATACTGTTGTTCATATGAAACGCACGCGAAGGCACCGCATGCGGCGCCGCCTCACCGCGGCCGCCCTGGCGGCGTGCGCCGCCGTCGCCGCCCCCGCGCTCGCGACCGCCCCCGCCCGCGCGGAGACCGCCTACCCGGTGGGCGACCTCGCGACCTCGATCGGCAACTTCCTCTTCAGCCCCGACGCCGTCGCCGGGGCCAACATCTGGTCGTGCCGGCCGTCCGCCGAGCACCCGTACCCCGTCGTGATCGTGCACGGC
The DNA here is from genome assembly GCF_040645715.1 of Spirillospora sp. NPDC046719. Lineage (NCBI taxonomy): Bacteria > Bacillati > Actinomycetota > Actinomycetes > Streptosporangiales > Thermomonosporaceae > Spirillospora > Spirillospora sp. NPDC046719. The sequence continues at coordinate 6,651 of NZ_JBEYYT010000422.1, forward strand.
ACCACGTCCAACCTCGGCTCCGCCGGCGCCATGATCGCGCCCACCCTGGCCAACGCGGGGTACTGCGTCTACGGGTTCGACTACGGCGAGACGCCCTCCAGCCTCGGCCGCGTCTACGGGCTCGGCGAGATCGCCGCGTCGGCCCGCACCATGAGCGCGTTCGTCGACCGCGTGCTGACCGCCACCGGGGCCGCGAAGGTCGACGTGATCGGCGCGTCGCAGGGCGGGATGATGCCGAACTACTACATCAAGCGGCTCGGCGGCGCCGGCAAGGTCCGCACGATGATCGGGCTGTCGCCGACCAACCACGGCACCACCATGGGCGGCCTGGTCGACCTCGGCCGGACGCTGCACGTCCTCGGCCTCGTCAACGACGCCTACCGGTTCGCCGGCGCGCCCGCCTACCCCGAGCAGGAGGAGGGCTCCGACTTCCAGAAGGCGCTGTTCGCCGACGGCGACACCGTCCCCGGCGTCCGCTACCTGACGATCGCGACCTCGCACGACACGACCGTCACTCCGCTGGCGAACTCGTTCCTGCACGGCGGCGACTCGACGAACGTCCTGCTGCAGGACCTGTGCCCCGACGACCCGGTGAGCCACTCCGGGATGACGCTGGACGGCCCGGTCATGCAGATCGTCCTCGATGCCCTCGGCCCCCGCGAGCCGGGCTTCCGGCCGCGGTGCACCGGCTACGGCCCGAACATCTAGCCGGCGCCCCGGCACCGGAGCGGGCGCTGTCAAGCAGCGGCGGCGGCTGTGCGCGGTACCCGCGAGGGACGCCCCTGTGGCGCCGAGGTGCCAAACGAAGAGTCGCGCATCATCAACGCAGAGTCATCGCGTCAGGAGGGATGCGCCGCTCTGCCCCGGCGGCGGCGCGTCCCCGAACACCCGCACACCGCGCCATGGGAGACCCCGATGCACGACACCGCGACCACCGCCCTCACCGTCCCGGTCCACCGCGCCGTCCTGGCGTGCGACTGCCCCGGATGCTCCACATGCGGCGGCAGCGGCACGCTATCCGGCGGCCGCACCTGCGGCACCTGCCAGGGGACCGGACGGTGCTCGCACGGCGGCGGCCGTTGACGGGCCCCCGGCGCTCCGGCGCCACGTCCGCGACCGCCTCCCGCGGGCCGCCGCGGGGCGCCGCGGCCGAGTGAGCGGCGCGGAGCGCTTTGCCGAGAGTTGGCCGGACGCTGCCCGCCGCGCATTGCCCCCTGCTCTGACGTGCGGTTACGTTTCGACCATAGAGTGTCACTCTATGTAATCGCATGTCGGAGAATCGGGGGGAACATGTCGATCAGGTGTTTCATCGGCGGCGCCGTCGCGCTGGGCGCGGTCGCCGCCGGGACGGCCGGCGTCGCGGGGAC
>NZ_JBEYYT010000423.1:0-8008 GCF_040645715.1 Spirillospora sp. NPDC046719
GAGACCATGAACGCGGCGGCGGGTGATCAGAACGGGCCGGTCAGATCGCCCAGCTTGTCGGTCAGCTGCAGGTTGTGGGAGTAGTCCACCGGGACGGTGATGACGGACACGGCGTCCTCGGCGAGGGCCTTGCGGAGGGTGGGGAGGAGCTCGGCGGCGGATTCCACCCGGTAGCCGCGGGCGCCGAAGCTCTCGGCGTACTTCACGAAGTCGGGGTTGCCGAACTTGATGTGGGAGCTGGTGCCCATGTCGAGGTCCATCTTCCACTCGATCAGTCCGTAGGCGGAGTCGTCCCAGATCAGGACGGTGATCGGGATGTTCTCGCGGACGGCGGTCTCCAGTTCCTGGGAGTTCATCAGGAACGCGCCGTCGCCGGTGGCGGCGAGGACCCTGCGGTCGGGGTGGGCGAGCTTGGCGGCGATGGCGCCGGGGACGGCGAAGCCCATGGACGACAGGCCGTTGGAGACGAGGAGCGTGTTCGGCTCGTACGTCGGGTACATGCGGGCCATCCACATCTTCACCGCGCCGGTGTCGGCGAGGACGATGTCGGCGCGGCCCATCGCGGAGCGGACGTCGGCGACGATGCGGCGGGGCGAGAGCGGGAAGCCGTCCTCGGTGGCGCCCTCGGCGAGCTCGTCGCGCATCATCCGGCGGATCTTCTCGCCGGTGCCGTTGACGTCCCAGCGGCGGTGGACGCTGTCGGCGAGGGCGCGCAGGGAGCGGGAGATGTCGCCCTGGATGCCGACGGTGACGGGGTAGTGGTCGTCGACCTCGGCGGGCGACTGGTGGATGTGGATGATCTTCTTGTCGGCGTTCGGGTTGATCTTGACGGGGTCGAACTCCTGGAGCTCATAGCCGACGGCGATCAGGACGTCGGCCTCGTCGAAGCCGAAGTTCACGTAGTCGTGGCGCATGAAGCCGACGGCGCCGAGGGCGTTGCGGTGGTCGTCGGGGAAGACGCCCTTGCCGTTGAAGGTGGTGGCGACGGGCAGGCCGAGGCGCTCGGAGAAGTGGATCAGCGCGTCGCTGGCGCGGTCGCGGGTGGCGCCGTGGCCGGCGAGGACGATCGGCTGCCGGGCGAGGGCGATCACGTCGGCGGCGCGGGCGATCTGGGACGGCGACGGCTCCTGCGGCCGGACGATGTTGACCGGCAGCGGCTTGAGCGCGTCCGAGACCTTCGCGGACTCGACGTCCTCGGGGATGGCGAGGTAGACGGCGCCGGGACGCTCGGTCTGCGCGGTCTTGAACGCCTTGCGGACCATCTCCGGCAGCGCCTCGGCGGTCGGGGCCAGCTCGGACCACTTGGTGATGGGGCGGAACAGCGACACCAGGTCGACGATCTGGTGCGACTCCTTGTAGATGCGGTCGAGGCCGACCTGCGCGGAGATCGCGACGACGGGGGTGCTGTTGGTGGTGGCGTCCGCGACGCCGAGCTGCAGGTTGATCGCGCCGGGGCCGAGGGTGGCGGAGGCGACGCCGGCCTTGCCGGTGAGGCGGCCGTAGATCTCGGCCATGAACGCGGCGCCCTGCTCGTGGCGGACGAGGATGTAGCGGATGGGGGAGTCGTTCAGGGCGTGGACGAAGTGGATGTTCTCCTCGCCGGGTATGCCGAAGACGTATTCGACGCCTTCAGCCTCGAGAGTCCTCACGAGCAGCCGGGCGGCGTCTTCCTGCGTGGACATCGTGTGTCCCATCTCCAGTCTCTGATCTCCGGGTGCCTTCGGTGCAGCACCCGGTTCGCCGCCTCCATTCCATCGCGTCGTGTGTGATCGGTTACGGGCGACCCACCCCGAAATGGGGAGGGGCGGCCCGGCCTGAACCGGACCGCCCCTCCCCATGCCCCGGTCACTCGGGGTGGTCTGATCACGAACGTAGAACCCGCGCCTCGACGGCGGGAACTTTCCGTTACGTAATAATTCTGGGCGAAAAGGTACGAACCTCTTGCTCAGCCGTCGACCATCTCCCTGATCGCGCGGAGCGTCGGCTCGTCCTTCACTCCGGCGATCAGCACGGTGCTCACCGGGCTGTCGCGCCACAGTTGGAGCCGCTCCTTGATCCGGCCGATGGGGCCGAGCAGCGAGATCGAGTCGGCGAGGTCGTCGGGGACGGCCTTGATCGCCTCGTCGCGGCGGCCGTCGAGGAACAGCTCCTGGACGCGCTGGGCCTGCTCCGCGTAGCCGAGCCGGCCGATGAGGTCGAGGTGGAAGTTGCGGTCCTTGGCGCCCATCCCGCCGATGTAGAACGCGAGGGGGATCTTGGCGAACTCCAGCGCGGACGCCAGGTCGTCGGTGACGATCGTGGTGACGGTCGCGGCGATCTCGAAGCCGTCCGGGCGGTTCGCCAGCGACGCGCCGAACACCGGCTCGATCTGCTCGGGGTCGACGAACAGCGGCAGCCAGCCCTGCGCGACCTCGGTGGACAGCGCGACGTTCTTCGGCCCCTCGGCGCCGAGGTAGACGGGGATCTCCGGCCGGACGGGGTGGACGATCGACTTCAGCGGCTTGCCGAGGCCGGCGCCGCCCGGGTACGGCAGCGGGTAGTGCGGGCCCGCGCTGGTGACCGGCTCCTCGCGCCGCCAGACCTGCCGGACGATGTCGAGGTACTCGCGGGTGCGGGCGAGCGGCTTGGGGAACGGCTGCCCGTACCAGCCCTCCACGACCTGCGGGCCGGACGCGCCGAGGCCGAGGATCATGCGGCCGCCGGACAGCGCGTCGAGGGTGAGCGCGTGCATCGCGGTCGCGGCGGGCGTGCGCGCCGACATCTGGACGACGGCGGTGCCGAGCTTGATCCGGGACGTGCGGGCCGCGTACCAGGCGAGCGGGGTGAACGCGTCGGAGCCGTAGGCCTCGGCGGTGAAGACCGAGTCGTATCCGCAGCGCTCGGCGGCCAGCACCGTCTCGGTCTGGTCGTCGGGGTGCTGCTGCCAGTAGCCGACGTTGATGCCGAGCTTGAGTTCCGCGGTCACGATGCCATCCTCCGGGTCGCCGGGGCCGCGTCGCCGGGTCGGCGCCGCACGGGCGATACTAGAACACGTTCTACTTTCCAGGGAAGGGCGGGGTCACCGCCCCGGTCCCGGTTCCGGACCTGGTGCGGCGTGCGGGCACGGCGAAGGGCCGCGGCGACGTGCGCCGCGGCCCTCCGGAACTCGTGCTCAGACCTCCCGGATGGAGTCGAGGAGGGTCTGCCAGGCGTCCGGCGTCAGCACCAGGGCCGGTCCGCCGGGGTCCTTCGAATCGCGAACAGCGCGCAGATCGCTGGAGAGGGGGGCCACCTCGACGCACTGGTCGCCGCTCCCGCTGTGGGAGGACTTGCGCCAGGTGGCTCCGTTGAGTTCGCGCTGCAGGTTGGTCACAGGCTGCTCCTTGCTGCCTCGGCTATGAGGTGCGCGGATTCCTCGGGGGACAAGGCGGCCGCCTCGATCCGATCGAAGCGGTCCCTATGTTTTGCTATTGCCTCGCTGCTCTCAAGGTAAACGTCGCCCATGGTCCCCTCTACGTAGGCGATATCGGGGTCAGCGGGGTCCGGATACGACAAAATGGTGAAACGTCCGTCAAGGCCCGCATGTCCCCCCTGTGTGAACGGGAGGACCTGAACGGTCACCGTCGGGCGTTTCACGGCCTCCACCAGAGACTCCAGCTGGGCCCGCATCACCTCGCGGCCGCCGATGGGCCGGCGCAGCACCGCCTCGTCGAAGATCACCTGGAGCCGGGGCGCGCTCTCGCGGTCGAGCAGCGCCTGGCGGATCTTGCGGGCCGCGATGCGGCGCTCGATGTCCTCCTGCGCGGGCAGCAGCCGGCCGGCCGTGATGACGGCGCGGGAGTACTCCTCGGTCTGCAGCAGGCCGTGGATGAGCTGCGGGTCCCAGGTGCGGATGTGCGACGCCTCGTCCTCCAGCGCGACGTAGCTGCCCGCGAAGACGTCCTGGTAGGCGGTCCACCAGCCGCGCTGCCCCGCCTGCCTGGCCAGCGTGATCAGCGCGTCGCGGTCGGGGCTCGGAACGCCGTACAGGTCGAGGATGTCGGCGATGTCGCCGGGGCGCGGCCGGGTCTGGCTGGTCTCCAGCCGGGAGACGGTGGCCCGGGACCAGTCGAGGCGGTCCGCCACCTCCTGCAGGGTGAGTCCCTGCTCCTCGCGCAGCTTGCGGAGCTCCCGCGCCAGACGGCGGCCACGAACGGTGGGGCGGTAGGTCATGGGAGCGAAGTCTCGCCGCTCTCGGGCCGCGCCACAACGCGATTGGCGAACCCGGCACCGAGGGCAGGGCAATTCCATCAAGGCGCTTGCGTACGTGAGAATCTCACGAGAGTCTTGAATGCGTGACTGCTCGGGGACCGATAGTGACGGCGACCGGACCGCGCTCCCGGCAGACGGCCCGCGGGAGGCACTCGTGAAGACCCCGCCTGAGACCACCGACGCGAGCCAGCGCGCGCCGCGGCGCACCGCCGGGCCGCGCGCCGGGCACGACCGGTCGGCCGCCCCGGCCGCCGACCCCGCGGCGCCGCCCGGCGCCCCCTCCGACCAGGCGGCCGACCTCGCCGCGGACATGATGACCGACGCCGCCGCCATGGCCGACGCGATGGCCGCCGGGGGCGCGCGCGGGCCGGGCGGCGCCAGGCCGGGCTGGGTGTGGGCGCTCCCCGGCGGTCCCGGCTGCGCGAGCCATGCCCGCCGCGTGCTGCGCGACGCGCTCGCCTCGCTCGGCGTGCGGGACGAGGCGATCGGCGACGCGCAGCTGATGGTGAGCGAGCTGGCCACCAACGCGCACCAGCACGCCGGCGACCACGGCCCGCACGAGCTGTGGCTCTACCTGGGCGACCCGCCCGGCGCCGAGCCCCGCCCGTCCGGCGCCCCGGCAGGCCCGGGTGCCCTGGCCGGTCCCGGCCTCCCGGGTGCCCCGGTCGCTGCCGAGGTGCGGTGCGCCGTCTTCGACGCCTACGTCGACGCGTCGCTGCCCGGCTACTCGTGGACGTCCGGGGACTGCGGGCGCGGTCTCAGCATCGTCCGGGAGCTGTCGCGGGGCCGCTGGGGCATGCTGCGGACGCTGTCACGGCTCGGCCCGGGCGTCCGCGGCAAGGCCGTCTGGTTCGCCGTCCCGGTGCGCGGCGGCGCGAAGCAGCCGGTCCCCGGCCTCTAGGCGCCCCCCGCCCGCCGCGTCCTGGGCCTCCAGCGCGGGGGCGATGTCGGTGACCAGCGACATCAGCGACCTGGTCAGCAGCGTCTGCACCTGCGCGCGGTCGAGGGTCCGCTCCTGGAGCCACTGCCGCGTCGCCGCGTCCGCGAGCCCGGAGTAGACGCGCAGGACGGCCCGCAGCGTGCCGGTCGGCGCGGGCACCCGCAGGACGGCGAGCATGTGCTCGACCGTCCGGTCGCGGAACCGGTTGACGAGGTGGAGCAGCTCCGGGTCCTGCCCGAAGCCCTCCGCGTCCAGCGCCGCGAACCAGGTGGTGGCGTTCCGCTCGGCGGTGTCGAGGAACAGGTTCACGCACAGCTCGACCGTCTCGGGCAGCGTCATCCGCTCGTCCGGGGGCGGCGCCTGCACCGCCGCGGTGGCCGTCAGGCCCTGGACGACCTTGAGGAACAGCTCCCGCTTGGTGCCGAAGTAGTAGTGGATGAGCCCGCGCTGGACGCCGGCCTCGCGGGCGATCGCCGCGGTGGCCACCTCCGCGTACGGCAGCTCGGTGAACATGCGGCGCGCGACGTCGAGGATCTGGTCGCGCCGCTCGTCGCGCGGCAGGCGCTGGTAGCGGGCCTTCGGGCTCCTGGTGTCGCCCGGGTGCGGCGTCGCGGCTCCGGCGGCCTCGCCGCGCGGGGCTGCGCGTCGCTCCATACCGACCAGTAGACCATCTCATTGGCGTATCGCCAACATTGACCGGCACTGCGCCGATAGATGGCCGGGTCGAGCGCGTCCGGCCGGTGTGCGATCCTGGGCGGGCGACGGACGCGGAGGAACCCGGTGCGAATCCGGGGCTGTCCCGCAACTGTGACCAGGGGAGCCCCCCTCGACACGGCCACGGCACGCGGTGCTGGAAGGCCGAGGGGGAGCGGTGATCCGGGAGCCAGGAGACTCCGGCCGTCGGACAGGCACCGCCACGGGCGTGGACACCCGAGGAAGGATGACGAGACGTGCGACCTGCGTCGGCGCCGGACACCGGCCGGCCGGAGAGGCGCGCCCGCGAGCGCTACCCCTTCTCCGCCGTCGTCGGAATGGCCGATCTGAAGCTCGCCCTGCTGATCAACGCGGTGTCGCCGGGCGTCGGCGGCGTGCTGGTCCGCGGCGAGAAGGGCACCGCGAAGTCGACGATCGTGCGCGCCCTGGCCGGGCTGCTGCCCCCGGTGCCGGCCGTGCCGGGCTGCCGGTTCTCCTGCGACCCGGACGATCCCGACCCGGCGTGCCCCGACGGCCCGCACGCCCCGGGCGAGGCGGGGACGCGGGACGCGCGGCTGGTCGAGCTGCCGGTGGGCGCGTCCGAGGACCGGCTCACCGGCTCGCTGGACATCGAGCGCGCGCTGACCGAGGGCGTGAAGGCGTTCGAGCCGGGCCTGCTCGCGGCCGCGCACCGCGGCGTCCTGTACGTCGACGAGGTCAACCTGCTCCATGACCACCTGGTCGACCTGCTGCTGGACGCGGCGGCCATGGGCGAGTCGTACGTGGAGCGCGAGGGCGTCTCCGTCCGGCACGCGGCACGGTTCCTGCTGGTCGGGACGATGAACCCGGAGGAGGGCGAGCTGCGCCCGCAGCTGCTGGACCGGTTCGGGCTGACCGTCGAGGTCGCCGCGACCCGCGACCCGGCCGAGCGCGCCGAGGTCGTCCGGCGGCGGCTGCGGTTCGAGGACGACCCGGACGGCTTCGCCGCGGCCTTCGCCGCGGACGAGGCGGACCTGGCCCGGCGGATCGCCGCCGCCCGCCGCCGGCTGCCCGGCGTGGAGCTGACCGACGCCGCGCTCCGGCAGATCACCGCCGTATGCGCGTCGTTCGAGGTGGACGGCCTGCGCGCCGACCTGGTGACGGCGCGGGCCGCGATCGCGCTGGCCGCCTGGCACGGCCGCGACGCGGTGACGGCCGACGACGTCCGGACGGCGGCGCGGCTAGCGCTGCCGCACCGGCGCCGCCGCGACCCGTTCGACGCGCCGGGCCTCGACCGGCAGAAGCTCGACGAGGTGCTCGAAGAGCACGGCGACGAGCCGGAGCCGCCCGACGACCCGGGACCTCCCGGCGACGGCCCGGACGGCCCGGACGGCCCGGGCGGTCCGGGCGGCCCGGACGGGGGAGGCGGCGGCCTTCCCGACGGCTCCGGGGAGGACGCGCCCGTCCCGCCGCCGGCCGACCCGCCCCCGGAGGAGACACCGCAGTCCGGGGAGAGCGGCGGCCCGGGGCGGTCGGGCGAGAGCGAGCCCGCGCCGGCGGACGCCGCCTACAAGCCGCGCCTTTTCACCGTCCCCGGGCTGGGCGAAGGCGCGCCGGGACGGCGTTCCAAGGCGCGCAGCCCGTACGGACGCGTGTCAGGCGCACGGCCGGGCGCGCGCGGGCTGCACCTGACGGCGACGCTGCGCGCGGCGGCACCGCACCAGCGCGCGAGGGGACGCACCGGTTCCGGTCTGGTCGTCCAACCCGAAGACCTGCGCGAAGCGGTCCGCGACGGACGGGAGGGCAACCTCGTCCTGTTCGTCGTCGACGCCAGCGGTTCGATGGCGGCGCGCAAGCGGATGCGCGCGGTGAAGGGCGCCGTCCTCAGCCTCCTCCTCGACGCCTACCAGCGGCGCGACAAGGTCGGCCTCATCACCTTCCGGGGCCGGGACGCCGACCTGGCGCTGCCGCCTACGTCGTCGGTGGAGGCCGGGGCGCGCCGCCTCGACGCGCTGCCGACCGGGGGCCGCACCCCGCTGTCCGCCGGGCTGGCGCGGGCCGCCGAGGTGCTGCGGGTCGAGCGGCTGCGCGACCCGGCCCGCCGCCCGCTGCTGGTCGTGGTGATTCTACGACGGGCTCGTCGGCCCCGGGACCGGGACGTTCCTC
>NZ_JBEYYT010000424.1:0-7997 GCF_040645715.1 Spirillospora sp. NPDC046719
GGCTCCGGCCGCGCCGCCGAACGCGGTGGCGCTGACGATCGACGACGGGCCGCACCCGTACTGGACGCCCAAGGTGCTGGACGTGCTCGCCGAGCACGGCGTGCACGCGACCTTCAACATGATCGGCGAGCAGGTGCCGGAGAACGCCCGGCTGGTGCAACGGATCGTGGCGGCGGGACACCAGATCGCCGACCACACCCTCACCCACCCGATCAACCTCCCGAAGCTGCCCGCCCCGCGCATCCAGCAGGAGATCGCCGAGGCGCACGACCGCATCGCCCAGGCGACCTCGGTCGCCCCGCGGTTCTTCCGCTCGCCGGGAGGCAACTGGTCGCAGCAGGTCATCGAGACCGCCACCTCGCTCGGGATGATCTGCGTCGACTGGGGCGTCGACCCCCGCGACTGGGCGCGACCGGGCGTCCCGCACATCACCGCGAACCTCGAGAAGGCCCAGCCGGGCGACATCCTGCTCTGCCACGACGGCGGCGGCGACCGCTCCCAGACCGTCACGGCCCTCCGCACCGTCATCCCCGCCCTCAAGCAGCGCGGCCTGACCTTCGTCGCACTCTGACGAACGGCCCGCTCAGGCGCCGGCGCCGCCGTCGACCGGGACGATCGCGCCGGTCACGTACGAGGCGCGGTCGCTGAGCAGCCATGCGGCCGCCTCGGCGACCTCGCGGGGTTCGGCCATCCGGCCGAGCGGGGTCGCCGCGTTGTTGGCCTCGATGATCCCCGGCGACACCGCCTCCCACGCCTCCATCATCTCCGTGGCGGTGCCGCCGGGCGTGATGCCGTTCACGCGGATCCCCTGCCGTCCCCAGGTCGCGGCGGCGGTCTCGGTGATGCTGTTGAGCGCGCGCTTCATCGCCCCGTACGCGGGGAGGGCGGGGTTCGCCCGCCGGCCGCCGATGCTGGAGGTGTTGACGATCGCGCCGCCGCCGGTCCGCCGCATGAGGGCGGCCTCGGCGGTCATGGCGGTCCAGTGCGACCGGAAGTTGACGGCGAACTGCTCGTCGATGTCCTTGTCGCTGGTGGTGTCGAGCGGGCCGGGCGTCTGGACCGTCGCGGCGTTGTTGAAGGCGCCGTCGAGCCGTCCGTGCAGGTCCTCGACGCGGTCGACCGCGGCGCGGATGCTCGCGGGGTCGGCGAGGTCCAGGGCGACGGCGTCGGCGGTGCCTCCGCCGGCGCGGATCTCCTTGACGACGCGTTCGAGGGCGTCGGTACCGCGGGCGGCGAGCATGACGGACGCGCCCTCGGCGGCGAAGAGCCGGGCCGCGGCCGCCCCGATGCCGCGGCTGGCGCCGGTGATGAGGACGACCTTGCCGGAGAGCAGGCCGATGGGTGCGATGGCGATGTCGTTGGTCATGGCGCCAGTGTCGGACCGGCCGGCGAGCCGGATGCAGGCACAGGTGGTACCAGGGTCCGCCGCCGTCCGGCGTGCACACTGGGGGTATGGACAAGCGGGAACTCGGGGCGTTCCTCCGCAGCCGCCGCGAGCGGCTCCGGCCGGAGGACGCCGGCCTCCCCTCGGGCCCGCGGCGCCGGACACCGGGGCTGCGCCGCGAGGAGGTCGCGGTCCTCGCGCACATCTCCACCGAGTACTACGTCCGGCTCGAGCAGGGCCGGGCACCACGGCCGTCGAGCGAGGTCCTCGCCGGGATCGCGGGCGCGCTGCGGCTCACCGCCGCCGAGTCCGACCACCTCCACGTCCTCGCGGGCACCGCGCCGACCCGCACCGGGCTGCACCGGCGCGACGTCCGGCCCAGCATCCTCACCCTCCTTGAGCGGCTGCCGCAGACGGCCGCGTTCGTGATGTCCGCCGCGTTCGAGGTGCTCGCCTGGAACGACCTCGCGGCCGCCCTCATGGTGGACTTCGCCGAGCTCGCCCCGCGGGACCGCAACCTCGCGCGCTGGGCCTTCCTCGGGCGCCCGCCCTCCGATGCGACGCGTTACGGCCTCTCCGACGTCACGGAGTTCCGGCACCAGGTCGTCATGGAGCTCCGGTCCGCGATCGCCCGGTACCCGTCCGACCCCGCGGTGACCGGCCTCGTCGGCGAGCTCCGCGACGCCAGCCCCGAGTTCGCCCGGCTCTGGGAGCGGCACGACGTGCAGGCCGCGCCGAGTCTCACGAAGACCTTCCGGCATCCGGTCGTCGGAGAGCTCACCGTCGACTGCGACTCGCTCGCCCTCACCGACCGCGACCAGCACCTCGTGCTCTACAGCGCGCCTCCGGGGTCCCCCGCCGCCGAGGCGCTGGCCCTCCTGAACGTGCTGGGAGCCGAGTACGTCAAGGCGAGCAAGCCGCTCTGACGGAGCCGGACGCCACCCGGCCGAGATCGGGGGCGCGCTCACCGGTCCGTTCCGCCGGACGCGCGGGTCGATAGAGGTAAGCGATCGGCCCGGCATCTGGAGGACATCATGAAGACCGTTCGTACGTACGCGGCGACGGCCGACGGCGGCGCGAGCGCCGAAGGCGAGGAGCGCGCCGTGGCCGCCGTGTTCGAGGAGACGTCCAAGGCGTGGGCGGACGGCGACGCGGGCGCCTTCACCCGGTGGTACGCGGAGGGCGCGACGGTGATCTTCCCCGGCGTCCACCTGCGGGACCGCGCCGAGGTCCGGGCCGCGATGGGGGCGGCCTTCGCCGACCCGCTGAAGGGCACCCGCCGCGTCCATGCCGTGCAGAGCGTCCGCCTCCTCGGCGCGGACGCGGCGGTCGTCGTCACCAGGAGCGCCACGACGTTCCCGGGGGAGACCGAGACCCCGCCGGAGCGATGGGAAGCGGCGACCTGGACGCTCTCCAAGCACGACGGGCGATGGCTGATCGAGGCCTACCACAGCTGCCCCGCACCGGCCGCTCCGCCGGAGCCGTCTGGCGACTGACCGCTCGCGGTCCGTTCGCGGCGGTCGGCCTCGATGGGCAGGCCGACGCGTCAGGGCTGGATGTTCTCCAAGTCCTGAAGGAGGCTGGGGCGGGTCGGCCGCCACCCGAGGGCGTCGCGGGTGCGGGCGCTGGACGCCGGCTGGTCCATGGCGAAGATCGGGCCGAACGGGCCGAAGGTCTCCTGCGGCACCTGCTCGACCGGCAGGCCCAGCCGGCGGCCGATGACGGTCGCGATGTCCCGCACGGCGTCGCCCTCGTCGGCGACCGCGTGCCAGGACGTCCCGGCCGGCGCCGACTCGAGGACCAGCCGGAACAGCACCGCCGCGTCGAGCGCGTGCACGGCCGGCCAGCGCTGGGCGCCGTCGCCCGGGTAGCCGGCCACCCCGGTGCGGCGCGCCGCGTCGGCCAGCAGGCCGGCGAATCCGCCCTGTCCCTCGTTGTGGACCGTGCGCGGCATGCGGACGGCCATGCTGCGCAGGCCGCGCGCGGCGAGATCCAGCAGCGCCGTGACCGAGCGGCCTCGTCCGCCCACCGGTCCGTCCGTCGGCAGGGGATCGGCCTCGGTGGAGGCGCGCCCGGGCACCCAGGGCGTGCCGGAGACCGCGACGATCGGGCGGTCGCTCCCGATGAGCTCCCGCCCCAGCGTGTCGAGCGCGGCGCTCTCCTCGGCGATGGCCCGGGCGAGCGCGTCCGGGCTGCCGTAGTCGCGTCCGAACGCCAGGCTGATGACGCCGTCGGACTGCGCGGCGCCGGACCGCAGGACGTCGAGGTCCGCGAGGTCTCCCCGCAGCACCGTGGCGCCGGCGCTCTCGAGGGCCTTGGCGGAGCCGTCCGAGCGGGCCAGCGCGAGGACGGTGTGGCCGTTGCCGAGCAGCTCGGTGACGACGGCGGAGCCGATGGTGCCGGTGCCGCCGGTGACGAAGACGTGCATGAGCCCTCCCTGAAGTGATGGGACCGTTGTCCCATCACCGACCCTACACGGTGACGGGACAATGGTCCCATCGCCTATGCTGGCCCCATGGCCAGATGGCAACCCGGGGCGACCCAGCGACTCGTCGTCGCGGCCGTCGACCTGTTCACCGAGCAGGGGTACGACGCCACCACCGTCGCGCAGATCGCCGAGCGCGCCGGCGTCACCAAGAGCACCTTCTTCCGGCACTTCTCCGACAAGCGAGAGCTGCTGGTCGCGGGTCAGGAGACGCTCAGCAGGCTGCTCGCCGACGGCATCGCCGAGGCGCCCGCCGATGCGAGCCCGCTCCAGGCGGTGGCGGCGGGGCTCGAACGCGCGTCGAGCGCCATGGGCCCGGCGAACCGCGAGATCGGCCCCCGGCTCGAGGCGGCCGTGGCGGCCAGCACCGAACTCCAGGAGCGCGACGCCCTCAAGAGCGTCGGTCTCGCGGCCGCCATGACGGACGCGCTCGCCGCCCGCGGCGTCCCCGAGGCCACCGCGCACCTCGCGGGCGAGCTGGGGGTCCTCGCGTTCAAGCGGGGCTACGCCCGATGGTGCGAGGGCGACCGCGACGACGCGGAAGGGCTCGCGCCCCACGCGCTGGCGGCCTTGGAAGAGCTGCGCGCGGCGAGCGCGTCACTGGGCTGACCGACGCCGCCCGGCTTTCAGCCGCGGTAGGTCTCCAGGAGGCGGAGCCAGATCTCGCTGATGGTGGGGTAGGAGGGGACGGCGTGCCACAGGCGGGAGATGGGGACCTCGCCGGCGACCGCGATCGTGGCGGAGTGGAGAAGCTCGGCCACGCCCGCACCGACGAAGGTGACGCCGAGGAGCGTCTCGCGGTCCAGGTCGACCACGGCGCGGGCGCGGCCCTGGTAGCCGTCGGCGTAGAGGGCGGCTCCGGCCACGTTGCCGAGGTCGTAGTCCACCGCCCGGACCCGGTGCCCCTGGCGGGTGGCCTCCTCCAGGGTGAGCCCGACGGACGCGGCCTCGGGGTCGGTGAAGACGACCTGCGGCACGGCCCGCTCGTCCGCGGTCGCCACGCTGCGCCCCCAGTCGGCGGTGTCGAGCGGGCGTCCGGCGGCACGGTCGGCGATCACCGCGCCGAAGATCCGGCCCTGGTACTTGCCCTGGTGGGTCAGCAGCGCGCGCCCGTTGACGTCCCCGGCCGCGTAGAGCCACTCGCCGGGCACCCCGGCCGCCAGCCCGGTGGAGTCGACCTCGATCGGCCGGCCCGCCTCCAGCCCGACCGTCTCCACGCCGAGGTCGGTGGTGGCGGGCGTCCGCCCGGTGGCGAACAGGACCTCGTCGACGGTCACCGTCTCACCGCCGTCCAGGGTGAGCGTCACCGGCCCGTCGCGGTGGACGGCGGTGACGGACGTGCCGAAGCGCAGGTCGACCCCGGCCGCGCGCAGTCCCTCGGCCACCGCCTCCCCGGCGAACGGCTCCATCCGCGGCAGCAGGCGCGACCCGCGCACCAGCTGCACCACCTCGCTGCCGAGCGCCCGCCAGGCCGTGGCCATCTCGCACGCCACCACGCCGCCGCCGATCACGGCGAGCCGCGGCGGCACCCGCTCCGACGCGGTCGCCTCACGGCTGGTCCAGGGGCGGGCCTCGGCCAGCCCGGGCAGCTCGGGCAGCGCGGCGCGGGTGCCCGTGCACACCGCGACGGCGTGACGGGCCGCCAGCACCCGCTGTTCGCCGTCCGGGGTCCGCACCACGACGCGCTTTTCCCCGTCCAGCCGCCCGTGGCCGCGGACCAGCACCAGCCCGGCGCCCTTGAGCCAGTCGACCTGGCCGTCGTCCTTCCAGTGCGAGGTGAACTCGTCCCGGCGGGCGAGCACCGCCGCCGCGTCCAGCCGCCCGCCGGCCGCCTCGCGGGCGCCGGGCAGCCGCCGCGCGTCCGCGAGCGCGGCGGCCGGGCGCAGCAGCGCCTTGCTGGGCATGCACGCCCAGTACGAGCACTCGCCGCCGACCAGCTCGCTCTCCACGACGGCCACGCTGAGCCCGCCTGCGTGCGCCCGCTCCGCCAGGTTCTCCCCGGTCGGCCCGGCCCCCAGCACCACGACATCGAACTCGTCCATCACGCCCGCCCTCCGAACAGCACAGTCTTGTCTCCCCGCATCCTTCCGGAATCCGGGACGTCCGGTGACCGGCCACGCTGCGGCCGGCGGCACGAACACGCCGGCGCGCGCGGCCCCCCGCGAACCCGCCGGCTGTCGACCAGGGTCAGGCGACGGGATCCTCGGGTCGGTCCTCCAGATCGTCGGCTTCGGCCTGGGACGGGTCGATCGCCGGTTCGGCGTCGTCGCCGAGGGCCGCGGCGGGGATGCGGTTGCGCCCCTGGAAGCTTCGGTACGGGCTGCGGTGCCGCGACGGTTGCGGCGGGTCGTCGCTCATGGCTCTCCTTGCGTGCCGGCGTCACTGCTGCGCGGGAAGGCGGACCACCGTGACGAAGAAGTCGTCGATCTGGCGGATGGCGTTGATGAACTGGTCGAAGTCGACGGGCTTGGTGACGTAGGCGTTGGCGTGGAGCCGGTAGCTGCGCAGGATGTCCTCCTCGGCGGAGGAGGTGGTGAGGACCACCACCGGGATCGCGGCGAGGTCCGGATGCGACTTGATCTCTTCGAGGACCTCGCGCCCGTCGCGTTTGGGCAGGTTGAGGTCCAGCAGGATCAGGTCGGGGCGCGGGGCCGCGGCATGGGCGCCGCGCCGGTACAGGTAGTCCAGGGCCTCGGCGCCGTCCCGGACGACGTGCAGGGCGTTGCCGACCTTGTTGTGCTCGAACGCCTCGCGGGTCATCAACTCGTCGCCGGGGTCGTCC
Organism: Spirillospora sp. NPDC046719; assembly: GCF_040645715.1. Classification (NCBI taxonomy): domain Bacteria; kingdom Bacillati; phylum Actinomycetota; class Actinomycetes; order Streptosporangiales; family Thermomonosporaceae; genus Spirillospora; species Spirillospora sp. NPDC046719. The sequence continues at coordinate 6,652 of NZ_JBEYYT010000424.1, forward strand.
TCTACCAGCAGGACGGTGATGGGCTGGGCGGCGGCGCTGGTCACGAACCGGCTCCCTGGAGGTCGGTGACGGAAGAGGAAGGTGCGGCGGCGGACGGCCCGTCCTGCGGTGTCGCGGGCTCGGAGGCGACGACGGTCTCCGGCGCGGCGCCCTCGCCATCGGCGTCCTGCCGCTCGGTGTCCTGCCCCTCGGCGTCCTGCTCGGTGGCGGGACGGTCGAGGACGGGGAGGGTGAAGTGGAAGCGGGCGCCGTCCGGATGGTCGGTGTCGAGCCAGATCCGGCCGCCGTGGTACTCGACGATCTTCTTGCACAGGGCCAGGCCGATGCCGGTGCCGGTGTAGGCGTCCCGGCCGTGCAGCCGCTGGAAGATGACGAAGATCTTCTCCTGGTACTCGGGCGGGATGCCGATCCCGTTGTCGGTGACGGTCAGGTGCCACCGGTCGTCCTCCCGCTCGCAGGCGATGCGCACGACGGGGTCGCGGTCGGGGGAGCGGAACTTGACGGCGTTGCCGACGAGGTTCTGCCACAGCATCGTCAGCAGCGTGGGGTCCCCGGTGACCTCCGGCAGGTCGTCCGGGGCGTCGACGCGGGCGCCGGACGAGGTGAGGGCGTCGTCGAGGTTGGCCAGCGCGCGCTCCAGCGGCTCGTCCAGCGGGAGCGTCTGCTGCTGCTGGTGCAGGCGCCCGACGCGGGAGAAGGTCAGCAGGTCGTTGATCAGTACCTGCATGCGCTTGGCGCCGTCGACGGCGAAGCCGATGTACTGCCGGGCGCGGTCGTCGAGCTGGTCGGCGTAGCGGCGTTCCAGCATCTGGCTGAACGAGGCCACCTTGCGCAAAGGTTCCTGCAGGTCGTGGCTCGCGACGTACGCGAACTGCTCCAGTTCGGCGTTGGAGCGGCGCAGCTCCACCGTCTGGGCGTCGAGTTCGGCGGTCTGGCGCTGCAGGACCTTCTCGCGTTCGGTGGACTGGTCCAGGGCCCGCTTGATGCGGCCGCGCATCGCCTCGACGGCGCGGGCGAGGTCCCGGACGTCCGCGGGTCCGTGCGCGCCGATGACGTGGTCGAAGTCGCCGTCGGCGACCCGGCGGGACGACGTGCGCAGCATCCGCAGGGGGCGGCCGACCGCGTAGTGCAGCAGCACCGCCAGCAGTCCCGCGGTGACCAGCAGCGCGGCCAGCAGCCCGATGAGGATCCAGTTCCGGACGGTGCGGCTGCGGCGCAGGTCGGCGCGGCCGTCGGCGCGGGCCTGTGCCAGGTGCCGGTTCTGGACCGCCCAGGTCGCCCGGACCGGCTCGGACGCGGCCTGGGCGGGGGCGGGGGTGGGCGGAGCCCGCCGGGCGGTGGCCGGC
>NZ_JBEYYT010000425.1:0-7959 GCF_040645715.1 Spirillospora sp. NPDC046719
TGCCGGTGCTGATCGCGGACGCCGCCGACCCGCCGACGCCCACCCAGATCGGAAGGGTGCCGCCGTCGGCGCGGGGCGCGATGTCGGCGTCGACCAGCGGGGCGCGGAAGCGCCCCTGCCAGGTGAGCGGGTTCCGTTCCCGGATCCGGAGCAGCAGGTCGAGCTTCTCGCGGAAGAGGTCCCCGTAGTCCCGCAGGTCGTAGCCGAACAGCGGGAAGGACTCGGTGTAGGAGCCGCGGCCCGCGATGATCTCGGCCCGGCCGTGCGACAGCAGGTCGATCGTCGCGAACTGCTCCCAGACCCGGACCGGGTCCTCCGAGCCGAGCACGGTGACCGCGCTCGTCAGCCGGATGCGCTCGGTCGCCTCCGCCGCGGCCGCCAGCAGGATCGCCGGCGCCGACCCGACGAAGTCGGAGCGGTGGTGCTCGCCGACGCCGAACACGTCGAGGCCCGCCTCGTCGGCGACCTTCGCCTGCTCGATCGTCTCGCGCACGCGCCGCCGGGGCGACGGCGCCCGCCCCGTGGCGGGGTCCTCCGTGACCTCGCCGAAGGTCATGATCCCGATCTCGAACGTCATCGCCGTCCCCTCTCCGCCGGCGGGCCCGTCCCGCGACGCCCCGAATAAGTTATCTGCACAGGCAAATATTCCGGGACGCGAAGCCGCCGCCGCGCGGGACGGAGGGACGGCCTCGGCGCACCGGGCGTCCGCGGGACGCCCGGGCCGGTCAGCGGGGGACTATCGCGGTTCGGCGGCGAGCCGCTTCCAGACGCGGGCGAGGTGGCGGAGGTCGTCCTCGTCGAGCCGGTCGAAGAAGAGCCTGCGGAGGTCGCCGTACTGCTGCCGCCAGGCCTCGCGCAGCAGGGCGCGGCCCTCGTCCGTCAGGGTGACCTCGAAACCGCGGCCGTCGTCGGCGGAGCGGCGCCGCTCGATGAGGCCGCGCCGCTCCAGGCGGTCGGCGAGGCGGGTGAACCCGCCGGAGGACATCAGCCGGCGCTCGGCCAGCTCGGACATCCGCATGCCCTGCGGGCCGGCCTCGCCGACCAGGGCGAGCACGCTGTACTCGGACATGCTCACGTTCAGGGGCGCGAGCCCCTCCTGGATCGAACGCCAGATCCGGTCGTGGGTGATCAGGAAGCCCCGCCAGGCCTCGTCCTCCAGAGGGCGCAGCCTCTCAGTCGCCATGGCGGCACTGTACCGGCGTGCGGAAACGCGGCGGGGCCGGGCCGCGGGGCCCCCCCCCCCCCCCCCACGACCGGCGCCTCCTCGGCGGGCGCCGGGGCGATCACCTCGGCGGCTCCGCGGCCGGGGACGCGCCCGGCCCGCCGTGCGACGGTCAGCAGCGCGGCCTGGTCCAGCAGCCGGCCCGCCTTGTCGGGTTCGGGGCCGTCCGGCGCCTCCGGCAGGACGGGCGGGTCGCGGCGCTCGGTGCCGAGGAGCGCGGCGGTGACGTGCTCGTTCCAACCGGTCACAGCAGCACGGCCCCTTCGTCGGCCTGCCAGGCGGTCAGCGGCCGGAGCCCCTCCGGCGTCCACTCCCCGGCGAGCGTGACGGGCCCGCCGCCGGACACCGCCAGCAGCCGCCAGGGATCGGCGGTCCGCAGCGGCAGCGCGTCGCCCGCCTCGTCGACCACGTGCAGGCCGCCACCCTCGCCGCGGGCGAGCCGCACCGCGTCCAGCGTCGCGGGCCAGCGCTCCAGCCACGGGTCGCTCGCCAGCGCCGCGGCGTGGTCGTCCAGGAACCCGGCGACGGACGTCCCGCCGGGCGCCGCCGGGACGGCCGGGCCGTGGCGTTCGGCGACCAGCGCCCGCAGCGGCCGGGCCCCGGGGTAGAAGGCCAGCTCGGCGTCGACCTCGGTGCCGACGGCCAGCGAGGAGTCCAGCGCCGCGCCGGGCGCGGCGAACGACAGCACGAGCGCGGGACGCCCGCTCTCGCGCCCCCGCAGCCAGATCCGGCGGGTGGTGAGCTGGTCCTGCACGGTGTCCCGCGCCCCCGTCACGCACCAGCGGTCCCGGACGCGTTCCCCATGACCCAGCACGTCGTCCTGCGCGACGGTGAAACCGACCCGCGAACGCACGGTGTCGCGCAGCCCGTCGGGCAGTTCCTCCCGCCGCCGGTAAGCCTGGACGAGCAGCCGCAGCAGCGCGTACTCCTCCAGCAGCCGGTCGGGCCAGCCGGGCTGCCGGGGGATCGCCGCGAGCGCCCTGACCTGCCCCGCCAGCGCACCGGCCTGCGCGTCGACGAGCCGGCGCGCGGCGTCGTCCCACAGGCCGTAGGGCGCCTTCTCCGCCTGCGCGAGCCCGTGCGTCACCTGGTCGCGGAGCCACTGGTCGAGCTCGGCGAGGCCGTCCTCGACCCGCCGCTCGCGCCGCTCCACCGTCTTCGGGTCACGCGCCTTCGCCGCCCCCGCCGCCTTGCGCTCGAGCTCCTTCCCGGCCCGGTCGCGGCGCTGCTCGATCCACTCCGCGGCCCAGCCGGGGCGCGCCCCGGCCGCGACCGCCCCGTCCGACCACAGGAGCAGCAGCCCGAGGACGTGCTTGCACGGGATCTTGCGGCTCGGGCACGAGCAGCGGAACGCCGGCCCGGCCAGGTCGGCGCACGCCCGGTAGACACTGCTGCCGCTGCCCTGGCACTCGCCCCAGACGGCCTCGTCGTCGCAGCCCGTCCCGCCCCACCGGGCCGGCCGGGCGACGCCGCCGGCCGCCTTCGCGGACGCCGCGTCCGGCGCCAGCGCGGCGACCCGCCCCCGATCCCATCGACCGCTCACCCCCCGAAACTATCCGCCCCGTCCGACATCCTGCCCGCAGGCGGTCACCACCCTTCGGCGAGAAGGGCGGCGACGGTGGCCGCCAGGCCCGGTACCAGGAGCATCAGCGCTCGGTCGACGCTCTGGAACTTGCGCGTCGCGATGGTGCTGTTGACCCAGAGTTGCTGGCACAGCTCGCGCGTGAGCCGATCGCCATCCGCCATGAGACCGGCCGACTCGGCCGCGAACGCGGCCCCCGACGCGTACAGCCGGGAGATGTCGACGAAATGCAGGCCTGAGTGCGGCGGCCCCTTCCATACGACCGGACGCAGAGCGCGGATGGCCATGCAGGCGGTACCGAAGACCATGGCCAGGCCCGCCGTGAGGATCGCCGTCCGGAGTCCCGGGTGCCGCTCGACAGGCAGCGCCGAGACGATCCATCCGCCGAGCAGCCCGCTCAGGGACAGCAGGGCCGCCGCCTTGGCGTCGGCGACCCGTATCCAGCCGTTGACCTCGGCAAGAGCGCGCCACGCGTCCTCGGTGCTCACGGACGGGCCTCCCCGTTCCACCGCGGCTCCGCGCTCCACCTGGCCTGCTCGCCGGTGCCGAAGGGCGCGGGGGCCAGCTCGGGCGGCCGGTCGATGCCCATCAGGTCCATCAGCCGCCGCAGGACGGTGTCGTTGCGGATCATCAGTTCGAAGGCGTTGGCGTCCTCGTACTCTTCCGCCTGCTCGGTGACCAGGCCGGTGAGTTCCCTCGCCTGCCTGCGCCGTTCTTCGAACATCTCTTGAACGGCGGCCCCGACACCCTCTGACGTCTCCGCGAGGGTCACCGCATACGGGGTGGCCCAACGGCTCTGGCCGCTCTCCAGGAACGCCCGCCACAGTTCACGGCGCTCGGTCAACAGCGGAACGAGCCGCTCGGCCAAGGCGTGGTCGTTCTCGGTCCGCTGCCGCCGATCCCACGCCGCCTGCTGCGCCTTGCGCACGGCTTCGTCCGGCTTCACCACGGTGTGGGGCTCGATCGTGCGCGCCGTGCCGCTGATCCTCCCGAGCGCCCGGTACTCGAACAGGGCCTCGGCGAAGACGTCCTCGACGATTCGGCTGATCCGCGCCTCCGCCGTCGCGGCCTCGTACGGCGCAACGGTCCGGGACACCGACCGGACCCTGGTGAGGAGCCGGTCACGGAGGGCCGGGTGGTTCTCCTTGGCCCGTTCGATGAGTCCCTCGACACTCGCGATCCCGGTGACGCACCAGAGGAAGTGCACCTTCACCGAGAAGTCGTAACCGTCGCCCTCGGCGGGGGAGGCGAAGGCGAAGCCGTCCGGCCAGTGCACGGCGCGTTCGCGGTCGCGTTCCATCAGCCGGCGCAGGCGAGCGCGGAGCCGTCCGTCGGCCGGCGCCTTCTCCACCGGCCCGTGATCGCACGCCGTCTTCAGGTATGCCGTCATGTCGTCTCCTTGACGTGGATGAATGAACGGTGGGCGCGGCTCCCCGGCTGCCACGAGCCGAGGTAGAAGGCGAGCGGCTGCCGAAGGCGGGGTTCCTCCTCGAGGCGCAGGCGCAGCCCGGTCAGGTCCGTCCCTCTCTTGTGCCACGCCCGCAGCGCGTCCCATGGCTTGCGCCCGCACTGCCGGGACGTCAGTACCTGCCGCCACAGCCCGGCGACGAGCGCCGGTTCGTCGCCGAACAGCGCCATCAGCTGAGGTACGCCCTCGGCGTCGTCCAGACGAGCCAGTTCGGCCAGGCAGCCGGCGGCGATCCGGCGCACATGCGGCTGAGGGGAACCGCACCAGGCGGCCAGCGCCCGGACGACGGTCGGCCCTTGCCCTCCGGCGAAGATCTCCGCGACCGACATGGCGATCGGCTGCGCGAGGGCCGGGGCGTCCTTGAGGGCGATCTGGCGGAGGCCCCGCAGCGCCCGTTCGGGGTTCTGGACGCCCAGGCATGTGCCGTACATGCGCAGCGCGGTCGACCGCTGGGCCCCGTTCCGGCCCCGCGCCCACGCGTCGGCCGCGTCGAAGACGCGATCGAGCCGGGCCGGTTCGCGCTTGACCGTCTCCTCCAAGGCCCAAGCCGTCACCTGGTGCAGCGATTGCCGGTTGCTCTTCGACCAGGCCACGAAGCAGATCTGCGCCATGAAGTCGAAGTCGTAGACCGCCAGCCGGCCGAGGGCGAGCGCAGCGAGCGCCCGGACCCGCGAGTCGGAGTCCTCGGCGAGTTCGCTGAGCCAGTGGAGCAGTGCCTCGTGGGCGACGACGTAGTCGAACCAGACGACATGGAGCACCGCTTCGGCCAGGCCCGCCCGCATGGGGATGCGGCGGTCCACGTCGATGGGGCGTTCGAAGGCGTCGTGGCCGGCGTCCCCCGCAGGCTCTCCGAGCCAGGCGGTGAGGATGTCGCCGAACGGCAGTTGGCCCAGCTTGGCGTCGGTCTTCTTCTTCTCTGTCTCGTACAGCTGTGCCGCCAGGCTCTGCGCGGCCCGGCACACGTGCACGGCGGGCAGGACGTGGAGCACCGACCAGGCGATGAGGAAGGCGCGCCGGACGAGGTCGCGTTCCTCAGGCTGTCCGTCACGGATCTGCGACAGCCGCGTGCGCGCCTCGGCTCGGAGCGGGTGCGGACGTTCGCCCATCACCTGGCCGACCGTCCGCCCTCGGGCGAGGCCGCGAGCGACGGCGCGGGCGAGCCCCGCCGCTTCTCCCGGTGTGCGCGGCGGCGGGTCGGCGGCCCGGAGAGCCTCCGCCATCGCGGCTTCGTCGTCGGGCAGCAGGACGCGCAGATGGCGGCTCAAGACATCCAGCGGATCAGGCGGCTCGTGGTGGACGATCAGGTCGTCAAGGGCGTCGGCGGTGCAGTCGGCGGCCACAATGATCACGAGCCAAGCGTTGCGCGCCGCGAGCAGGTTCTGGCAGCCCAACGCCGCAGGGGCCTGCAGCCGGGTCGCCCAGCCGGCGCCCCTCGCCTCGAAGACGTATCCGCAGTCAGGCTCGATGATCTCTGCGGTGAGGGAAGCCGGGGACCGGTCCCCCGTGACCTCCCGAATCCGGCCGGCGAACAGGGACAGCGCCGCTATCGCCGTGGTCGTGGCTCCGGAGCGCGGCCCTGCGCGCAGGACGGCCACCCGCCGCCGGGTGAGGGCCGCCGCGAGCATCCGCCTGGACGGTGTGGCGGCGAAAGTCGCACGGTGGGCGGTGAGATCGGCGTCCCCCGTCACACAGTCGCGGACCTCCCACCGTTCGCCGGTGCCGGTCCGGTGGACGGTGATGTTGATCTGGTCGCGGCCGATCGCGTCGCCGCCGGTGGACATGGCCCGGATGTGGCGGATCTCGGCCAGCCGGCGGCGCACCTCGGCCGGGCTCAGTGCGGCGTCGGGCTCCTCCTCGAGCCCGGGGGCGCCGTTGCCTTCGGGCGGTCTCCGGGCGGCAGGGCGACTGCGATCCTCCGCCCGCCTCGGATGGGGGTCGCCTGAGACCGTCGGGGCGTCATGCTGCCGTGGGGCTTCCTGCTTCTCCGGTCGCGGTTCCGGTTCGGCCTTCGGGTCCTGAGCGGCGGAGCCGGCCTGCTCCGCCGGTCTGTCATCGCCCACTGCCGCTCCCGTAGTGGTTGTGCTGGTCGCGGCCTATGGCGACCCCCTGCTCGCCGGTGGCCACGGCGGCCGCATGTATCTCCTGCCGGGATCCCGGCCGGGTGGCCTTGGGCTCTCGCGCATCGGCCGGCGCGGGCGCGGCCTCGTCGCCGGGACGGGCTGGTCGGGCCGGCGCGACCGGCGTGCGGGCACCCGGACCGCCGAGAAGCCGTACGTGCCCCATGCCGGTGAACTCCTTCAACCGGACTTCGACCGGCGTGAAGTCGACGGCGCGCAGCCCGCGGTAGCCGGGCTCGACGATGTCGCGGAACAGCGCGTCGGATACGATCAGGGCGAGGTCGGCGTCGCTCGACGCCAGGGCCCGCTTGAGGACCGACGAGTCGAGCAACCGGCAGGTCTGGACGGCGGCCGGCCCGGGGAGGCCGTTGCGGCCGAAATGCACCATCCCGGAGTGGACCGCAACGCGGAGTCTGAGCCGCAGCGCCGGATCCTGGACGTGATTGACGCGGGCCAGCCGGTTCGTCAGTTCCTGGACGAGGTCGGCGACGACGACCGGTTCGGGCGCGTCGGCGGGCAGCACCGCCACTTCGGCGTCGCCCTGTGCCTGCTTGTACCAGCCGGAGCGGTCGAGCCCGGACAGCGTCGCAGCGGTGTCCAAGGCGTCGATCAGCGTCTCCTGGATGTCCACCTGCTGCAGCGAGCGGGCGCTGCTGTACTGATGGACGTCCACGGCGACGACGGTTCTGCGGACGGGGGTGTCGGGGTCGCTCACGGTCACGCTCACCTATCTGGTCGGGGACCTTGTCGCAACGAGCTTCCCTCCGGCCGTCCGGCGCGTCCCCGGCGCAGTACGGAATCACGGCGTCAGAAGCGCGGCATTCTGGAGGGCTGGCATGTCGTGGACCGCGAGCCTGCGGTAGCCCGTGCTGAGCGCCTCCGCCGCGCGGAGCCGGCGGAGAGTGATCTGGGCGGTCTCCACGGATGTGCCGCTCAGGTCGGCGAGTTCGTGCTGCGTGATCGGCACGTCGCACACCCAGCCGCGGGGACGCTGGCGGCCGTAGGTTTCGATCAGCTCCAGCAGGACGCGGGCGACGCGGACGGGTGCGGCGCAGCCGGCGAAGTCGAGCCGGCGCCGGTTCGCCTGCCGCAGCCGGTAGGCCAGCATCCGGTTCAGAGCGAGGTTCGCTTGCGGGCGGCGGCTCAGGTAGCCGAGGAAGTCGCCCTGGGTGATGACGGTGACCTCGACGGGGCTTGACGCCGTGACCGTTCCCGACCGGGGGTGCTCGTCGAGAGCGGCGAGTTCGCCCACCACGTCGCCGCGGGTGCGGATCGCGAGCAGGGTCTCCCGCCCGTCGACCAGCCGACCGGTGATCTTCACGAAGCCGGCTCTGAGGAGGACGACGAACGTGGAGTCGTCGCCCTCCTCGAGGATTCTGTGGCCGCGGCCGAAGCGGCGTTCGGTGCCCAGCGTCAGCAGCTCGCGGCGGCAGCCGTCGGGGAGCCCGCCGACGAGGCTCGACGCGGGCCAGATCGAGTCCGCGGCCCGCGGGGCGGGCCGCCGCGGGGGGGGGCCCCGGAGCCCGCCAGGGCCGCCGCGGCCGCGGGGGGGGGCGGGGGGGACGGCCTC
>NZ_JBEYYT010000426.1:0-7945 GCF_040645715.1 Spirillospora sp. NPDC046719
GCGCCCGCGGGCCGCCGGGCCCTGGCCGTCCCCGGCGACCTGTCCGACCTCGGCCTCGCCGCCGGCCTGCCGGGCCGCGCGGTCGAGGCCTTCGGTCGGCTCGACGTCGTCGTCAACAACGTCGGCAGCGCCACCATCAGGCCCTTCACCGCGCTCACGCCTGACGACCTCGTGGACGCCTTCCGCTTCAACGTGGGCATCGCGCACGCCGTCACCGGCTCCGCCGTCCCGCACCTGCTGGAGGCGCCGGGGAACGGCGGCGCCGTCGTCAACATCACCTCGACGGTGGGGCGCGTGGGCGGCCGGGGCTGGCTGGCGTACGGCACCGCCAAGGGCGCCCTGGCGCAGTACACCCGGCTCGCCGCGCGAGACCTGGCGCCGCGCATCCGGGTGAACGCCGTGACGCCGGGGGCGGTGGCGACCGCGGTGCTGGAGCCGGTGCTCGCCGACGACGCGATGCGCGACCGGCTGGAGCAGGCGACCCCGATGCGGCGGGTGGGCGTGCCCGGCGACATCGCCGCGGCCGTCCGCTACCTCGCCTCCCCCGCAGCCTCGTACGTGACCGGCAAGGTCTTCGAGATCGACGGCGGGATCGACGCCCCCAACGTCGACTTCGGCATGCCCGACGTCTGAGCCACGCCCGATCCCCGAACGCGAAAGGCCCGACATGAACGCGACGCCGCTGAGCGACCAGGCCAAGGCCATGCTCCGTGAGCCCTACTTCGCCTGGGCGACCGTCATCCGGCCCGACGGCTCGCCCCACTGCACGATCGTCTGCGTGGACGTGGACGGCGACGAGGTCGTCTTCACGACCGCGGTCGGCCGGGTCAAGGAGCGCATCCTGCGCACCGACGGCCGGGTGGCCGTGAGCGTGCTGGACCCCGCGGTCCCGTTCCACTCCCTCACCGTGTCCGGCACGGGGCGCATCGAGGAGAAGGGCGCCGAGGAGATGACCGACCGGATCGCCCGCAAGTACTGGGGCGCGCCCGACTACGCGCACCGGAGCAGCGACGAGCGGCGCGTCACGGTGCGCGTCACTCCGGAGCACGTCATCTACTCCGATGCCGGAGGCGGTGGCCGGCCGTGACCGGCGCGCCCGTGAACGACCCGCGCACGAGGCTGCCCTCGCTGACCGGGATGCGGATCCTGGCGGCGCTCCTGGTGTTCTTCTGCCACGCCACCTTCCAGGCGTTCTACGGCGACCGGGGACCGGCGCCGTCCCTGGAGGGGCCCGCCACGGCGGCGGGCTGGCTCGGCGTGGCCTTCTTCTTCGTGCTGAGCGGCTTCGTCCTGACCTGGTCGGCGCGTCCCGGCGACGCGGCGCGCGACTTCTGGCGCCGCCGCTTCGTCAAGATCTACCCCAACCACCTGGTCACGTGGACCGCCGTGCTGCTGCTGGCGTTCCTGCCGGGCCAGGCCGCGGCCGACCGCGCCACCTGGGGCAAGACGCTGCCGAGCCTGCTGCTCGTGCACGCCTGGGTGCCGGACGCCGACGTGATGAACGCGCTGCACATCCCCAGCTGGTCGCTGAGCTGCGAGCTGCTGTTCTACCTGTGCTTCCCGCTGGTGATCCGGGCGGTCCGGGCGATCAGGCCGGACCGGCTCTGGGCCTGCGCGGCGGGCCTGGTGGCGCTGGTCGTCCTGGTTCCGGCTCTCGCGCAGTGGCTCCTTCCCGGCACCCCGAAGATGCCGTGGTTCCCGATGTCGGTCTGGGACTACTGGGCGGTGTACTCGCTGCCTCCCGTCCGCCTTCTGGAGTTCACGCTGGGCGTGGTCATGGCCCGCATCGTGCTCTCGGGCCGCTGGGTCGGCCTGGGGCTCGGCCCGGCGTTCTGCCTGCTGGCCGCCGGTGTCGCCCTCCAGGTGAAGCTGGTGCCCTCCCCCTGGGCGATGGTCGCCCCGACGGTGGCGCCGCTCGCCCTGGTCATCGCGGCCGCGGCCGACCGCGACTCGCGCGGGCGCCCCTCCCTTCTGGCCGCCCCGGTCATGGTCTGGCTGGGAGAGATCTCGTTCGCCCTGTACCTGGTGCACCTCCCCGTGCTCACCTACGGCCGTCTCGTCCTGGGCGGCGGCTGGAGCGCGCCCGCCGCGTTCGGCGTCGAGGCGGGCCTGCTCGGTGTCGCGCTGGCACTGGCCGCCGCGCTCCACACGTGGGTGGAGCGGCCCGCGATGCGCCGCTGGAGCCGGCGGCGCCCGGGACGGGCGGCGCCCACCCCCCGTCCCGTGACGGAGCCGAGCTGACTCCGGGGCCGCCCGCACCGGCCCGGCCGCCGGTCGCGACGCCGCGAACGCCGGTCATGCTGTCGCGAACCGGGCGGCGACGAAGCCGACGAGGTCGTTCGCCTCGGGCTCCCCCACGGTGATCCGGGCCCCGCGGCCGGCATAGCCGTTGACCCTGACGCCGTGCTCGGCGCACATCTGGACGAAACGGTCGGTCCGCCTGCCGAGCGGCAGCCACAGGAAGTTCGCCCCGCTCGTGGGCACGTCCCAGCCCTGCCCCCGCAGCAGCCGCAGCAGCCGGTCGCGCTCCTTCACCAGGGCGGCGATGCGCCGGCGCAGCTCGAACTGGTTGCGCAGCGCGGACAGCGCGGCCTTCTGCGCGACCGCGCTCACGCCGAACGGCAGCGCCGTCCGGCGGACCGCGCCGATCACCCGCGGTTGCGCGATCATGAAGCCGACCCGCAGCCCGGCCAGGCCGTACGCCTTGGAGAACGTGCGGATCACCGCGACGTTCGGGTGCTCGCGGTACAGCCGCACCCCGTCCGGCGCGGCCGGCTCGCCGACGAACTCCCGGTACTCCTCGTCGATCACCACCAGCACGTCCGGCGGGACCCGCCTGAGGAAGGTCTGGAGCGCGTGCCGGTGCACGGTCGTCCCGGTGAGGTCGCTCGGGTTGCCGACGAACACCACCCGGGTCCGTTCGGTGACCGCCCCGGCCAGCGCCCCGAGGTCCTGGTGCGCGCCGTCCAGCGGCACGCCCTCCAGCCGCGCCCCGGCGACCTGGATCGGGCCGGGGTAGCGCTCGGTCGACGGCCAGGAGCAGACGACCTCGTCGCCGTGCCGCACGGCGGCGAGCAGCACCTGCTGGATGATCGCGGTGGCGCCGGCCCCGACCGCGATGTGCGGCGCGGGGACGGAGAGCTGGTCGGAGAGCGCCTCGACGAGCTCGGAGCAGCCGTCGTCGGGGTATCGGTTGACGTCGGACATCGCTCTCCTCGCCATCGCGAGCACGCTGTCCGGGGGTGGGAAGGGGGCCTCGTTGAGGTCGGCGCGGTAGCCCCGGCCGTCGTTCTGCACCGCCGCGTGCACGGCGAGTTCCAGCAGGTCGTCCCTGAGCCGCGGACGCGTCTCCGCCATCAGTACCTCCAGGGTCGCAGGGCGGACCCCGAGCCTCTGGGCGGGCGGGCGGACACCCGCCCGCCCGGCCCCGCCGGGCGGCCCACGGGGCCGGCCGCCCGCCGCACCGGAGCGGCCTCGCGCCGGAACGGCCTCGCGCCGTCCGCGGCCGCCCGGGCCCGGGTGGTCACCGGGACGGTGCCGCTAGCCCCTGTGCTCGGGCGTGCGGATCAGGAGCACGGCGAGGACCGCTCCGGCGAAGGCCACCGCGGCCACCACGAGGAAGAGCAGGTTCAGGCCGTTGACGATCCCGTGCTCGGCCGCGTCGATGACCGGCTTGCGCAGCGCGGCGGGCAGGTGGGCGGCCACCGCCTTGATCTGGCCGGCGGACGCGGCCCCGGCGATGTCGTGGACCGGCAGGTGCCTGCCCGCCAGGTCGTCGGACATCGTGTCGGTGACCTGGCGGCCGAGGATCGCGCCGTACACGGCGATCCCCATCGCCATGGCGGTCTGGCTGACGGTGTTGTTGACGCCCGCGGCCATGCCGAGGCGCGGCCCGTCGGCCACCTCCATGGACAGCGACCCGATCGCCGGGAGCGCCATGCCGAGGCCGAAGCCCGCGATGACCATGCCGGGGGCGAGATGCGTCCACGAGGAGTCGAGCGTCAGTCCGTGCATGACGACGAGGCCGGTGCCGACGAGCACCAGCCCGAGGGTCGGCAGCACCCAGGCCGGGAGCCGGTCCATGAACGCGCCCGCCGCGGGCCCCGAGAGCAGGATCGGGATGTTGACCGCGAGGAAGCACAGGCCGGTCTTGAAGGCCGAGTAGCCGAGCTGGTTCTGGAAGTAGAGCGAGAGGTACAGCAGCAGGGCGAAGAAGCTGCCGTGCGTGGCGACCGTGGCGAGCTGCGTGCCGCTGAACGAGCGGCTGCGGAACAGCGACAGGTCCAGCATCGGCTCCCGGTGCACCCACTCGATGATCAGGAAGACCGCCATGAAGACGGCGGCGCCGGCGAACATCGCGATGACGCGGTCGCTGGACCATCCCCAGTCCTCGCCGCGCAGCAGCGCGACCATGAGGAGCATCAGCGACGCGGTGAGCGTGAGCAGGCCGCCGGCGTCGAGGCTCTTGCCCTTGCGCAGCTCCTCGTGCCGGGGCAGCTTCACCCAGGCGATGACCAGGGTGACGGCCGCGAACGGGATGTTGATGTAGAAGACCCAGCGCCAGTCGATGCCGGCCACGAGCGCGCCGCCGAGGAGCGGGCCGAGCGCGACGGCGACGCCCGCCGCGGCGCCGCGGACGCCGAAGGCGAGGCCGCGCATCTGCCCGTGGTAGATCTGCGCGACGAGCGCGAGCGTGGTGGCGAACATGACGGCGCCCGCCAGCCCCTGCACCGCCCGGGACCAGATGAGCATGTCGGGGGTGGTGGACACGGCGCAGGCCAGCGACGCCAGGCCGAACGCGGCGACGCCGATCAGGAACATCCGGCGGCGGCCGACGCGGTCGCCGAGGGATCCGGCGGTCAGCTGGAACACCGCCATGGCGAGGGTGAAGGAGTTCACGACCCACTGCAGGTCGGTGAGGTTCGCCTTCAGGTCGCGCTGGATGTCCGGGAGCGCCACGGTGACGATCGTGGCGCTCATCATGAGCATGGAGACGGCGGTGACGATCGCGACGAGCGGCCACCACCCGGCTTCTTCCCTGTCATCCCCCGTACGGCCGCCGAAGACGTCCGAGACGGGCCTCTGCGCAGTCATCGGATCCGTGACCCTTCCTGACTCGACGAGTTCCCTATCATTGCTAGGTGCAGCCTAGCATCGGTAGGGGGTCCTATCAATGCTAGAGTGAATTCATCCGACCGACGCGAACTCCGGGGGTCCGATGCCAGACCGCCCCAACCGCGCCAAGCTGCGGTTGCGCCCCAACCCCGAGGGGCTGTGGAACGAGGAGAAGGGCCCCGATCCGCGCCTCAGCCGGAGCGAGATCGTCGAGGCCGCCCTCGAACTGCTGGAGAAGGACGGTTTCGAGGCGTTCAGCATGCGCGGCCTCGCGACCGCGCTGAACATCAAGTCGCCCTCGCTCTACTGGCACTTCCGGAGCAAGGACGAGCTGTTCAACCTGGTCGTGGACGCCGTGCTCGGCGAGTGCCGGCTGCCCGCCGCCGACGAGGGCGACTGGGCCGAGCGGCTGACGAGCGTGGCCCGCGAGATCCGCCGCGTGCTGCTGGCCCACCCGGCGGCGACCCGGCTGCTGACCGGCCGGGTGCCGCTCGGGCCGAACTGGCTGCGGCTGGCCGAGTACGTGATCGGCACGCTGCGCCGGGCGGGCTTCGACGACAGGCTCACCAACATCTGCTACCTGGTGCTGCTGTACTACGCGGTCGGCTTCGTGACCCAGGAGATCTCGTTCGGCACCGGCGCGGAGGCCCGCGAACGGCTCGACCAGATGCAGGAGTTCGTGCAGCACCTGCCGCCGGAGCAGTACCCGAACCTCATCGCCGTCACCGCCGGCTTCAACGAGCGCGGCCTCGAGGACCGCTTCGAGATCGGGCTGAGCGGCGTCATCGGCGGGTTCCGCGCCGAGCTGGCGAAGGCCGCCGGGCCGGCCTGACCGGCCCGCCGCGCCAGGGCGCTCACCATGGCACGGGGCCCTCGTCTCCGAAGAAGGAGCCCGTCGGCCCGTCGTCGGGCAGCGTCGCGGCGGTGACCGCGGCCCGCGCACCCTCCGCCGGCGTGCGCACGCCCCGGCCCGCCCCCATGGCCGCGATCAGGTCGGACGCCATGTCGGTGTCGCAGAAACCCGGATTGACGGAGTTCACCTTGATCGGCGTCTCCGCGAGCTCCTTGGCGTAGGCCACGGTCACCGCGTTGAGCGCGGCCTTGGAGGAGTTGTAGGCCAGCAGGTTGACCCGCGAGACCGGTGACGCCCGGTCGCTCATGACCGCGAGCGACCCCAGGCGGCTGGAGACGTTGACGATGCGCCCCGCCTCCGAGCGGCGCAGCAGCGGCAGCATCGCGTCGGTCACCGCGATCACCCCCACCACGTTCGTCTCGTAGGTCCGGCGCACCATGTCGAGCGGAACCCGGCCGGGGCGCAGGTTCCAGTCCAGAATGGCGATCCCGGCGTTGTTGACCAGTGCGTCGAGACGGCCGTGCTCGCGCTCTATTCGCTCCGCGGCGCGCTTCAGCCCGGCGGCGTCGGTGACGTCGACGAGCACATGTCCGGCGTCCACCCCTTCCGCCCGCAGCGCCGCGGCCGCCTTCCGGCCGCGCTCCTCATTTCGCGCGCCCACGAGCACCTTCTGGCCGCCGAGCCCGCCGAGCTGCCGCGCGACCTCGAAACCGATTCCCTTGTTGGCCCCGGTGATGAGAGATATTCGCATGCCACCACACTGGCCCCGATCCAGGGCGAAGGAAAGAGCCGTCCAGCGGCTCCCGATCATTTCCTTAGAGCTTCTCGACTGCCGTGACCGACCATACAGAAGGAGTGAAATCGGAAGGCACCCACACCCGTTCGGACTCCGAAAGGACCATGGAATGGACTCGCCGAATCAGGAAACCGCGGACCTGGAATTCGTGATGGGGGTGGCCGGCGGCTTCTGGCGGTCGCGGGCGCTGTTCAGCGGGGTGGAGCTGGGCCTGTTCACCATGCTGGCCACCGGGCCCGCCACCCTCGAGGAGATCACCGGGAAGCTCGGCCTGCACGCGCGGGCGGCGGCGGACTTCCTGGACGCCCTGACGGCCCTGGGCCTGCTGGAGCGCCGGGACGGCCGGTACGCCAACGCGCCGGCCGCCGCCCGCCTCCTCGACCAGAACGGCGGGGGCTACGTCGGCGGCTTCCTCACCTTCATGGGGCGCGCGCTCTACCCGGCGTGGGGCCGCCTCACCGACCTGCTGAAGTCCGGGTCGCTGCAGGAGGGCTTCGACTCGTTCGGCGAGTTCTACCGCGACCTGGACCGCGTCCGGGGCTTCATGAACGCGATGGACAGCGCCTCCGCGGTCGTCACCGCCTACCTGGTCGAGCGGGTCGACTGGGGCGGGCACCGGGACGTGGTCGACCTCGGCGGCGCGCGCGGCAACCTCGCCGGCTCGCTCGCCCGCGCGCACCGGCACCTGAGGACCGCCTGCTTCGACATGCCGCCGCTACGGCCCCTGTTCGACGAGCACATGGCGGCCCTCGGAACCGCCGACCGCACCACCTTCCACGGCGGCGACTTCCTCACCGACGCGCTTCCCGAGGCCGACGCCTACATCTTCGGGCACGTGCTGCACGACTGGGACGAGGAGAGCCGCGTCACGCTGGTGACCCGCGCGTTCGAGGCCCTGCGCCCCGGCGGCGAGCTGCTCGTGTACGACGAGCTCATCGACGACGACCGGACGGGGCCCGCGCACTCGCTGCTGATGAGCCTCAACATGAAGCTCGTCCGGTCGGGCGCCGCCGAGTACACCTTCGCGGACGCGAAGCGCTGGCTCGGCGACGCGGGGTACACCGGCGTCACGGTCGAGCGCATCACCGCCACCGAGCGCCTCGTCCGCGCCCGCAAGCCGGCCGCCGCCTGACCGGTGTCCCCCTCCGGCCGGAGGTCCCGGGTCCCCGCCGGCCCGGGAC
>NZ_JBEYYT010000427.1:0-7929 GCF_040645715.1 Spirillospora sp. NPDC046719
AGGCCGCCGCCGAGCGCCGGTCCGGCGGCCTGCCCGACGCCGTTCGCGGCGGCCCACAGGCCGAGGGCCCGGCCGCGCCGGTCCCCGTCGAACCGGGCGGCGATCAGCGCCATGACCGCGGGCAGCATCGCGGCGGTCGCGACGCCCTGCACGGCGCGCATCGCGACCAGCAGCGGCAGCGTCCCGGCGAGCCCGGCGCCCGCCGACGCGACCGCCAGCACGACCATGGCCGCGACGAACACCCGGCGCGGGCCGATCCGGTCGCCGAGCCACCCCGACACGGGCAGCAGCACCGCGAACGTCAGCGTGAACGCGACGACGACCAGGGTCCCGGCGGAGATCGGGGCGCGCAGGTCCCGCAGGATCAGCGTCAGCGGGACGTTGACGATGGTGTTCGCGACGGTCCCGGTGAACGTGCCGAGCAGCAGCGGGACGAGCGCCGCCCACGATCCGCGCCCCGCCCGGTGGCCGTCCCGGGCGCCGTGCCCCCGGTCGACCGCGGTCATCCGCGGGCGAGCTTGCGGCGGCGCGGGCCGCCGTTCGCGGCGTCCTCGGCCGGGACGTGCACGAGGATCTGCCCGTCCTCCTCCTTCACCGGGTACACGCGGATCGCCTTGGTCGCCGGGGGCGTGATCGGCTCGCCGGTGGCGAAGTCGAACACGCTGCCGTGGCAGGAGCACAGCAGGCCGTCCTCGGTGGCGCTGCCGGACGACAGCAGGCAGTCCAGGTGGGTGCAGTAGTTGGACATGGCGTGCACCTCGCCGTCCCAGCGGGCGACGGCCACCTCGGCCTCGCCCACGAAGAAGCGGCGGACGACGCCCTCGGGCACCTGGCCCGAGCGGGCCACGGGCTGGTATTCCATCGGTCGCTCCTCAGGGTGCGTCAGGGTCGGGCCGGCGGGGTCTCGCCGGGCCGGTCGGCGGGATGTCGCCGGGGTCTCGCCAGGGGGCTAGAGGGTGTCGAAGATCTCGGTGAGGTCGGCGTCCTCGTCGCGCAGGACGTCCGGGTCGGGGGCGGCGCCGGCGCCGATGAGCTGCCGCGCCACGGCGAGGTCGCCGCCGCGGTCGACGCCGAACGCGCCGCGCAGCACGCCGCCGGCGAGGTAGAAGGCGACGAAGTCGAAGTCCTCGACGCGGCCGCGGACGACGATCCGGTCGGCGCCGTCGCAGTGCCCGGCGTGCTGGAGGTTGCGGCCGAACTGGTCGGACCAGAACCACGGCGGCGCGGTGTGCGCGGACTTCCCGCCGAGGATGTTCTTCGCGGCGGCCATGCCCTGCGCGTTGGCGTTGTCGAAGTGCTCGGCGCGGACGCGGCGCCCCAGCTCGGGCCGCCATTGCAGCGCGACGTCGCCGGCGGCGTAGACGCCGTCGACGGACGTCCGGCAGTACTCGTCGACCGGGATGCCGCCCGCGGTCTCGATGCCCGCGCCGGTGACGGCCTCGACGTTCGGCACCATGCCGGCGCCGACGACGACCACGTCCGCCTCCAGCGACGCGCCGCCGCTGGTCGTGACGACCGCGCCCGACGCGGTCTCGGTGTAGCCCTCGACCTTCTCCCCGGTGCGCAGGTCGACGCCGCTGGTGCGCAGCAGCGCGGCCATGACGTCGCCCATCAGGTCGCCGAGGACGTGCGCGAGCGGCCGTCCCGCCTGCTCGACCAGCGTGACCTGGGCGCCGAGGTCGATCGCGGTGGACGCGACCTCGCAGCCGACGAACCCGGCGCCGATCACCACGACCCGCGCGCCCGGCCGCAGCTCGGCGCGCAGCCGGTCGGCGTCCTCGATGGTGCGCAGGTACCGGACCCGGTCGCCCTCGATCCCGGGCAGCCGGCGCGGCCGCCCGCCGGTCGCGATCAGCAGCACGCCGGCCCGCAGCGACGAGCCGTCCGCGAGCTCCAGGCTCCGCTCGGCGGGCCGGATCGCGGTCGCCGCGGGGCCGAGCCGCAGCTCGACGCCGGTGGACTCGCACCAGTCGGGGGTGAGCAGGTACAGCTCGTCGCGGCCGTCCTCGCCCGCCAGGTACTCCTTCGACAGCGGCGGCCGCTGGTACGGGACGTGCGATTCGGCGCCGACCAGGACCACGCGGCCCTCGAAGCCGCGGCGGCGCAGCGTGCGGGCGGCGACGGCGGCGGTCTGCCCCGCCCCGGCCACCACGACCGACTCGATCATTGCGCGCCCTCCTTCACGGGCTGCTCGGTCAGGACGCGCGGGCGCGGGTCCACGTAGACGGCGTCGCCGGCGATCCGCACGGCGTGGCTCGGCTGGCACTCGTCCCGGTCCTCGACGCGTCCGGTCGCCGGGTCGATCAGCCACTGGTGGCCGGGGCAGATCACCCGCCCGTTCAGCACGGTCCCCTTCGACAGGGACCGCTGCTTGTGGACGCACACGTCGTCCAGCGCGTAGACGTCGTCGCCGACCAGGAACAGCGCGACCGGCCGCCCGGCCACGGTCACGCCGAGCCGCCTGCGCTTGCGCAGCTGCGCCAGCGACGCCGCCTCCACCCACTCCTCGGGCTGCTCGTCCACGTGCTCCTCCTCGCGTGTGGTGCGGCGACGGGGCCGCCGGGCCCCGCCGCCGGGTCGGGATCGGATCAGGCGCCGACGAGGTCGGGCTTGACGTAGGTGTCGTAGAGGCCCTGCGTGTAGGAGAAGCGCATCTCCGCGCCCCACCGGCAGAGCTTCAGGCAGCGCTGCTGGAGCGCCGGCGTGTCCGCGTGGTCCAGGACGATCTGGTAGCCGCGCTCGCCGTGCACGACGTCGGAGGTGATGTGCAGGTCGAAGAACTCGATCTCGTCCTCGGTGAACCCGTACACCTCGCGCAGCGGCACGATCTGCTTCTTGTAGATGCCCGGCACCTGCGACTCCAGGCCGACCACGAGGGCGGCGGTGGCGACCACGAAGTGCTCGCGCATCGCGACCGCGTAGCACCAGGCCTGGAGGCCGCGGGTGATGGCGTTCATGTTGTCGGGGTTCTCGACCCGCTCCCGGGTGGTGCCGCACGCCTCGGCGAACCGGATCAGCAGGTCGGTGTGGCGGATGTCGGCGAGCTCCTCCTCGTACATGTTCTGCAGGGTGAAGTCCTTGGCGCCGGTGAACTCGTCGGGCGTGTTGCCGTAGACGTAGCCGAGGTAGTCGGCGAACGGCCCGACGTAGTGGTAGTGGTTCTCCGCCCAGCGGGCGAAGTGCTCCCGCTTCAGCTCACCGTTGGCCCACGCCTGGCTGAACGAGGCGTTCTTCGCCTCGCGTCCCTTGATGGCGTCCTCCAGCGCGGCGCGGAACTCTTCCTTGGACAGCAGCTCTGCCATTTCCTTGCTCCCTTCCGGTGGTGCGGCGAATCCTGTTTCAGGGGGTGTCTTCAGGGGGTGATGTAGACGCTCTTCTCGCGCAGGTAGAAGAGCATCATCGAGGGGCCGGCCTGCTCCTTGAACGTCTGCGTGCTGGAGTCCTTCAGGCCGCCGAACGGGACGGTCATCGCCATTCCGGACGTCGGCTGGTTCACCTTCACCAGGCCGCTGTCGGAGCGCCGCGCGAACTCCAGCGCCCGGTCCAGGTCGCGGGTGACGATCCCGGCGGACAGCCCGTAGTCGGTGCCGTTCGCCAGCGCGACCGCCTCGTCCAGGCCGGAGGCCCGCTGGAACCCGAGCACCGGCCCGAAGATCTCCTCGCGGGTGATCCGCATGTCCGGGGCGAGGCCGGCGAAGACGGCGGGGGCGACGAAGTAGCCGTCGCCGGGCAGGCGCCGCCCGCCGGTGACGAGCTTGGCGCCCTCCTCCTCGCCGATCCGGACGTAGTCGAGGAACTTCTCCAGCTGGAAGTCCGCGGCGAGCGGGCCCATCTGGACGCCGTCGTCCAGGCCGTTCCCGACGGCCCGGGCCTCGGCGGCGCGCGCGACCCGGTCGAGCAGCTCGTCGTGGACGGCGTCGTGCGCGATGACCCGGCTGGTGCCGGTGCACGCCTGGCCGGACAGCCCGAACGCGCCCTTGAGGATGATCTGCGCGGCGCGGTCCAGGTCGGCGTCGTCCATGACGACGACCGGGTTCTTGCCGCCCATCTCCAGCTGCGCGCGCCGCGCGGGCCCGACCGCCGCGTGGACGGCCCGTCCCGCGCGGGTGGAGCCGGTGAACGTGACCGCGCCGACCCGCTCGTCGGCGGCGACGGCCGCGCCGGCTTCGGCGCCGCCGTGCACCAGCGCGATCGCCTTGGCGGGCAGGCCGCCCGCGAGCAGCGCCTCGACGAGCCGCTGCGCGAGCAGCGGCGTCACCGGCGACGGCTTGAACACCACCGCGTTCCCCGCCGCCAGCGCGGGGCCGAGCTTGCGGGACGGGATGTTCAGCGGGAAGTTCCACGGCGTGATCGCGCCGACCACCCCGACGGGCTCGCGCCGCGTGTAGACGAGGCCGCCGTCGGCGGACGGGTAGCTCTCCCCCGCGATCCGGTGGGCCTCGGCGGCGTAGAAGCGCAGGTTCCGGGGCGTCCGGGAGACCTCCATGGCGGCCTCGGCGCGGGTCTTGCCCTCCTCGCGGACCAGCTCGCGGACGAGGTCGTCCGCCCGGTCCTCCAGCCACCGCGCGGCCGCCTCCAGGACGTCGGCGCGCTTCTCGGCGGCCGTCGCGCCCCATTCCGCGGCGCCTTCGACGGCGCCCGCGACGGCCTTTTCCACGTCCGCCGCCGACGATTCGGGGAACTCGCCGACGACGTCGCCGAGGTCGGCGGGATTGTGCCGCCGGAACGTCACTCCCGACGCCGCGGGAACCCATTCCCCGCCGATGAGATTCAGGCCATTGTGCACGGTCACTCGTCCTCCACGTTCGGTGCGGCGATCGCGGTCAGCTCGACTTCCACCGGGGCGCCGCCGGGCAGCGCGCGGACGCCGATCGCGCTGCGCGCGGGGCGGCCGAGCCCGAGGCCGTCCAGGACCTCGGAGGCCCCGTCGGCGACGGCGGACAGGTCGGTGAACCCGTCGGCGCAGGCCACGTACACGGTCATCCGGAGCCAGCGCCGGACCCGGCCGGCGTGCCCGGCGGACAGGGCGGCGACGGCGTTGCGGGCGGCGAGCGCGGCGGCGCCGCGGGCCTGCGCGACGTCGAGGTCCCGCCCGGCGAGCCCGGTCACGACCAGCCGGCCGTCCTCGCGCGGGGTCATCCCGGCGCTGGTGAGCAGGACGTCGCCCGCGCGCAGCGGTTCGGCGACGGCGGTGACGTAGGCGCCCTGCGGACGCGGCGCCGGGCCCGGCGCGGGCACCGGGGTTGCTTCGGACACCGGGCTTGCTTCAGACACCGAGGGCCACCCCGTCCTGGCGCGGGTCGGAGGCGCCGAGGAGGGCGCCGCCGGCGACGGAGACGATCTGGGCGCTGCCGCCGGCGTCCCACGCGTCCTGGACGGCGACGTCGTGCCCGGACGCGCGGAGCGCCTCGATGCGCGCGCCGCCGAGCCGCGACTCGACGCGCAGTTCCGGCGGGCGTCCGATGACGTCGGCGTCGCTGCCGGGGTGGACGGTGAAGCGAGGCGCGGCGACGGCCGTCGCGGGGTCGTGGCCGTGGTCGAGCAGGTGCGAGAGCAGCTGGGCGTTCCACTGGACCTGGCCGTCGCCGCCCGGGGTGTTGCCGACGTGCAGGAGGCTGCCCGCGGCGCCGGTGACGAGCCAGGCGTTCAGGGTGTGCAGCGGGCGCCGCCGCGGCCGGACCTCGTTCGGGTGGCCGTCGATGAGGTAGGCGCCGCGACCGAGCCGGTTGTTCAGCACGATCCCGGTGCCGGGGACGGTCATCCGGGCGCCGAAGGTGAAGGCGAGCGAGTGGATGAGGCTGACCGCGCGGCCCTCGGCGTCCACCGCGACCATCGACGTGGTGTCGCCGCCGGCGGGGACGGGCGAGGCGAGGGCGGCGGGCAGGTCGCCGCCGTCGAGGCGGGCGCGGGCGGCGGCGATCGCGTCGGCGGCGAGCAGCCCGCGCCAGTGGTCGCTGTCGGAGCCGCACCCGGCGAACCGGTCGGCGAACGCGAGCCGGGCGGCGGACGCCATCCGGTGGACGGCCTCGGCGGACAGCCACGGCAGCTCCGACAGCACGCCGTCGCAGAGGCCGGCCTGCTGCGCCACCATCCAGCCGGGCGTCGGCGGCGTCGTGAGGTGGACGGTCGCGCCCTGGTAGGTGCAGGTCAGCGGCGTCTCGGCGGCGGAGCGCCCGCTCGCCATCCACTCGTAGCCGGAGAACGGGGCGCCGCCCGCGACGAGCGCGTCCACGCACCGCTCGGCGAGGCCGCCCGCGTACAGGTCGGCGGGGTCGGCGGCGAGGCGGCGCAGGGTCGCGGCGAGCTCGCGCTGGTGGAGCGGCTCTCCGGCGGACGGGACGCGCCCGCCCGGCAGGAACGTCCCGGCGGTGCCGGCGTCGCGGGCGAGTGCGTCGCGGCGCTCGACGATGTCGGCGCGGGTCTTCAGCGTGCAGGGCAGGCCGTTCTCGGCGGCGTCGATCGCGGGCGCCCACAGCTCGGGCAGGCCGCGGGACGCGGAGTCGGCGTGCAGGGCGGCGAGCGCGGCGACCGCGCCGGGGGCGGCGACGGCGAGCGGGCCCTCCAGGGGGACGGCGGTGAGGCCGCGGTCGCGGTAGAAGGCGGGGTCGCCGCCGTCCGGGCCGAAGCCGCTGCCGTTGAACGCGGCGACCGACCCGTCGGGGCGGCGCAGCAGCGCGAACGCGTCGCCGCCGACGCCGCACTGGCCGGGCAGCGCGAGCCAGGACAGCGCGGCCATGGCGAGCGCCGCGTCCACCGCGTTGCCGCCCTCGGCGAGGACCCGCGCGCCGGCCAGGCTGACCGCCGGGTGGCTGGAGGCGACCATGCCGCCGGACGCGACGGCGGGGCCGCGGCCGGGGTGCCCGAAGCCCGCCGGCGTTGCGTTCTGTGCTGACATGCCGATCAGTCTCGGCGGGCCGCGAACCGCCCCGATACGGGCCGAATGCCGAAGATCAGCACCCTTCCTTGGGCACCCTGCACAGTCAAAACAGGCACTTCTGAATGCTTGCGAACGAGTCCGACATCGTGCACAAAATGACTGCCTGTGCCGTGTGCACGTTCCTCATTGCTCACCGGGGAGGGATCGAGCAGATTCTCTGCAACCGTTGCGCCGATCGCCTCGCAGATGGCGCCGACAGGAGGTGGCGCGCCCGTGGGAGCCGCTCACTGGGTCTATCTTTCCGGAATCGTCCTCATCATCGCCGTCATGATCGCGCGGAAGAACGTCGTGATCCCGGCCATCGCGGCCACGTTCCTGACGGCCTGGACGTTCACCGGCAGCTTCGTCAAGGGACTGGAGTCCATCTTCAATGCCAGCCTGACCTCTGCCTCCGAGCTCTTCAACATCTTCCTCATCATCGCGCTGGTCACCGCGCTGCTCGGCGCGCTGCGCGCGCTCGGCGCGGACCGCCGCATGGTCGAGCCGTTCCGGCTGGTCATGCGGTCCGGCCACTCGGCGTTCTGGGTGCTGGCCTTCGTCACCTACGCGATCAGCCTGTTCTTCTGGCCGACGCCCGCGGTGCCGCTGATGGGCGCGATCCTGCTGCCCGCCGCGATCGCCGCCGGGCTGCCGCCGATCGCCGCCGCGCTCGCCATCGCCGTCGCCGGGCAGGGCATGGCCCTGTCCAGCGACTACGTCATCCAGGTCGCGCCCGGCCTGTCGGCCAAGGCCGCCAACGTCGGCACCGACGCCGTCGCGGGCAAGGCCATGGTGCTGTCGCTGATCACCGGCGGCGTCGCGCTGTTCCTCGGCTACCTGATGACCCGCTCGCAGTACCGCAAGCCGGACGCGCTGCTCCTCGAACGCTGGGAGGCCGGCGAGACGGAGGCCGCCGCGCCGGCGACGCGCCGCTCGCTCATCCCCGGCCTGCCGCTGCGCCGCCGCGTCCTCCAGCCCGCGCCCGCCGCCGCCACCGTCGAGGGCGACGGCGC
>NZ_JBEYYT010000428.1:0-7909 GCF_040645715.1 Spirillospora sp. NPDC046719
GGCCCCCCGGGGGGGGGGGCCCCCCCACGCGGGGGCGCGGCGCGCCCCCCGCCCCCCCCCCCCCGCCCGGGGGGCCCCCCCCGCCCCCCCCGGGGGGGCCCCGCGGGCGGGGCGCCGCCGCCCCGGACCGGGGCGGCCGCGACGGCGGCGCGGACGGCGGCGTCCAGGGCCGGGTCGGGCCCGGTGGACATCGGCACGACGACGGCCGCGAGCTCGTCCTGGGGGTGGCCGAGGCCGGCGAGGACGGCGTGCAGGTCGCCGTCGCCGCCGTCGAAGTGCCCGACGTAGGCGGGCTGGCCGGTGTGCTCGATCTCCACGAGCCGGGCGAGCTCGGCGGCGATCTCGGTGCCGCCCTGCCGGGCGGGGCCGGGCACGGCCAGGACGAGAGCGGGGGATCCTTGGGGCAGCAGGAAGGACTCGTCGCCGCGATGTCGGCCGCCGCGGGGTGTGCGGCGGCGTCGCGACGGAAGTGCCTCGGATGCCTGGCTTTCGGGACTCACGGCGGGAATGGTAACGCTCCCGGGCGCGGAGGGCGGGCTCCCGCTCCGGCCGAGCGGGCCGGCCGCGCCGTGGCTGCCTGTACTGATCGTCGGTCTCCCTCCCGTGCCGGGCCGGGATCGGCGGGCGAAACAGCAGAGTATGGCCCATCGCCGCCCGGCAACAGGGGGAAATGAAGCAAATGTCCTGATTGTCGATAACCGATTCCGGTTCCGAATACGGACGAAAGGGGGAGAAGGGGTTGCGGAGGCGTGACAGGCCGCCTCTATGATCGGGCCACCCTACGTGCCGGAACGTTCGAGGTCCCATGAGAACCGCACGCACGCGCCCGATCCGGTCCAAGGTCGCCGCGCTCCTTCTCGTTCCGCTCGTCTCGCTGGTCGCGATCTGGGCCTACGCCGCCGACATCACCGGCCGCGCCGCCCTCGCCCAGCGGAAGTACCACACGCTGAACGAGCAGTTCGCCGCGTCCGGCCAGGGGCTGCTCGTCGAGCTGGGCAAGGAGCGGCAGGCGTCGGTCGTGTACCTGAGCGGCCCGCGCAAGCCGGCGTCGACGCCCGCGGCCCTCACCGCCCAGCGCGCGCGCCTGGACAAGGCCGTGGCCACCTTCCGCCGCACGTCCACCTCCGGCGCCGCGCGCGGCGCCACCACGGCCGAGATGCGGTCGCGGGTCTCGGACGTGCTGAAGGCGCTCGGCGGCCTCGGCCAGCTGCGCGCCGCCGTCGACGCCCGCGCGGTCGACCGGCTGACGGCCGTCAACGACTACAGCAGCATGGTCGACGTGATGCACCGGCTGTACGACAGCCTGATCGTCATCAACGACGCGTCCCTCTACAACTGGACGCTGTCCGACCGCGCCGCCGGGCGCGCGATGGAACTGCTGCAGCGGGAGAACGCGCTGGTCGCGGGCGCGCTCGTCACGCACGGCCAGATGTCCGCCGCCGAGCACCGCACGTTCCTGGAGATGCTCGGCGAGCAGCGCTGGCAGTGGCAGCGGCAGCGGTCCCTGGCCGACCCGAAGGTCTACGCGCGGCTCAGCGCGCCGGTGTTCGCCTCGACCCAGTACCACGCGTACAAGGACATCGAGGACCAGATCGCCGCGCACGACCGCGGGCCGCTGCCGGTCAGCGCCTGGCAGTGGCAGGCGACCGCGCAGCCGCTGGTCCTGTCCGTCAACCAGATGATCATGGCGAACACCGATCAGGCCGCCGCGCGTGCCGACCGGCTGGGCCGCGACGCCTACATCCGGCTCGGCGTCGTCGGCGGCGCCGGCCTGCTGGTGATCGCCCTGTCGGTGCTGCTCGCGCTGCGGTTCGGCCGCGGCGTCGTCCGCGAGCTGGTCGGGCTGCGCGGCTCCGCCGAGGAGCTGGCCGACGAGCGGCTGCCGCGGCTGGTCGACCGGCTGCGCCGCAACGAGCCCGTGGACGTCGAGGCGGAGGCGCCCGCGCTGCCGCGCGGCCGCACCAGCGAGGTCAACCGGCTCGCCGAGTCGTTCGCCAAGGTGCAGCGCACCGCGGTGGACGCCGCCGTCGGGCAGGCCGAGCTGCGCGCCGGCGTCAGCCGGATCTTCCTCAACATCGCCCGCCGCAACCAGTCGCTGCTGCACCGCCAGCTGACGATGCTGGACGGGCTGGAGAGCCGCGCCGAGGCCGACGACCTGGAGGCGCTGTTCCGGATCGACCACCTCACCACCCGCATGCGGCGGCACGCCGAGAGCCTGATCATCCTGTCCGGCGCCACCCCGGGCCGCGGCTGGCGGCGCCCGGTGCTCATCGCCGACGTGCTGCGCGCCGCCGTCGCCGAGATCGAGGACTACACCCGCGCGGTCGTGCTGACCGAGTCCGAGGACGGCCTGGTCGGCGCCGCCGTCACCGACGTCGTGCACCTGCTGGCCGAGCTGCTGGAGAACGCGGCGTCGTTCTCCCCGCCCAACACCGAGGTGCGGGTGATGGCCGAGCGGGTCGGCAACGGCTTCTGCGTGGAGATCGAGGACCGCGGGCTCGGCGTGAAGCCGGAGACGCTCGCCGAGATCAACCGGCGGCTCGCCGAGCCGCCGGAGTTCGACCTGGCCGACACCGACCGGCTGGGGCTGTTCGTGGTCGCCCGGCTCGCGGCCCGGCACGGCATCGACGTGTCGCTGCACCGCTCCCCGTACGGGGGCGTGACGGCGATCGTGCTGATGCCGCACGAGCTCGTGGTGCCCGCCGACCGGATGGACGACGAGATCTTCCCGCTGGACGGCGGTCCGGACGGCGCCGCGGCCGAGGTCCCCGCGGTCGAGGCCCCGGCGGACGCCGGCGAGTCCGCCGCGGCCGGCGGCGCGGACGCCCCGTCCCTGGACGGCGCGGGCGGCGGGCCGGGCGGCGCCGAGCCCGTCGAGCCGGTCCCCGTGCAGCCGACGCCGGCCGGCACCGGGCCGACGTTCATGGGCACCCCGTACACCGACGTCCCGTTCGGCGGGACGCCGCGGCCGGAGGTCGTGACGCGCGCCGAGGTCGTCCCCGACGTCGGGGTGTTCGCGCGCCGGGAGCCCGCGCCCGGCGACGCGCCCCAACCCGGCATGGAGCAGCCCGGCATGGAGCGGCCCGGCATGCGGCGGCCCGGCACGGCGTGGCCGGAGCCCGTGCCGCTGCGCGAGACGCCGCCCGTGCTGCCGCAGCTCGCCGGCCCGGCCGCCCCGTGGGGCGACCCCGAGGACCAGGCGCCCGCCGCGCCGTTCCGCGGGCCGCGCGGCGGCTCCGTGAACCCCTGGTCCGACGACGCGGACGCCGTGCCGGCGTACGCGTCGGACGATCCGTCCGACGCCGACGGCTGGACGCCCGCGCCGGTCTACGCGCCCGGCGCGCGCACGCCCGGCGGCCCGCCGGCGGGCGCCCCCGAGCGGGACGGAGACCCGGGAACGGAGCGCGGTGCGCATCCGGCCGGTGACACGGCGTGGGACGGCGTGGAAGATCGCGGTACCGTCGTCGGCGGCGAGCGCCCTCGGGGCGCGGAGGGCGGCTCTCCCGCCGGGACCCACGCGGGCCTGCCCCGCAGGGTCCGGCAGGAGAACCTCGCGCCGCAGTTGCGCAAGGAGCCGCCGCCGCTGCCTCCGCCGGTCGCCGGCGGCCCCGCCGGCGGGGTCGCGCGGTCCCCGGAGGAGGCGCGCTCGCTGATGGCCTCGGTACAGCAGGGATGGCGGCGCGGCCGCGCGTCCGATGGGGAGGATGAGGGGACCCGATGATGCACAACACGGTCACCGGCGAGCTCAACTGGCTGCTCAACGACTTCGCCGAGCGCGTCGCGAGCGTGCGGCAGGCGGTGATCCTGTCCCGCGACGGCCTCGCGGTCGCCGCGTCCAGCGAGCTCGGCCGCGAGGACGCCGAGCACCTGTCCGCGCTGGCGTCCGGCGTGCAGAGCCTCGCGCGCGGCGCCGGCCGGCACTTCGCGGGCGGCAACGTCCGCCAGACCATCATCGAGATGGACGCGCTGCTGCTGTTCGTCACCGCCGCCGGCGACGGCACCTGCCTGGCGGTCATCGCCGAGGCGGAGGCCGACGCGGGCCTGGTCGCCTACGAGATGGCGGTGCTGGTCAAGCGGGTCGGGCAGCACCTGCAGGCCGCCCCGCGGCACGAGCAGGCGGGCGGCGGCTTCGGCGGCGGTTACACCGGCGGCTACGGCGCCGGGGGAGCGGTCCCGCAGGGCCGGTGACCCGGACGGAGCCCGTCCCGGGGGAGATGTGGGGGTAATGACCGATGAACCCGTCGGCGGAGCGGTGGCTGGACCGGGAGGCCGGCCCGCTCGTCCGCCCCTACGCGCGGACCCGGGGCCGCACCCGTCCCGCGGGTGAGGGCTTCGAACTGATCGCGGTCGTCGCGGCCACCGGCGCGCAGCCGGGCGACCGGCTGCGCTACAGCCACGACCACGTGCGGATCCTGCGCGGCTGCGCCCGCCCGGTCGCCGTGGTCGACCTGGCCTCGGAGTTCGGGCTGCCGCTCGGGGTCGTCCGGGTGCTGCTCGGCGACCTGCGCGACGAGGGGCTGATCAGGGTGGTGGACTCCGCCGCCCCCGCGGACGGGCGGCCCGGACGGGGCGTCCTGAGGGAGGTCCTCAATGGCCTACGCGCCCTCTGACCCCGGCCCGGGTCCCGGCGGCGGCCTCGGCGGCGGTCCCGGCGCCGGGCTCGCCGCCCGCCCGCTGGTCACCACCAAGATCCTCGTCGCGGGCGGGTTCGGCGCCGGCAAGACCACCCTCGTCGGGTCGATCAGCGAGATCCGGCCGCTGCGCACCGAGGAGCCGCTGACCGACCGCGGCGTCGGCGTGGACGACGTGACCGGCGTCCGCGCCAAGTCGACCACGACCGTCGCGATGGACTTCGGCCGCATCACGCTCTCCGACCAGCTGCTGCTCTACCTGTTCGGCACGCCCGGCCAGGACCGGTTCTGGTTCATGTGGGACGAGCTGGCCGCCGGCGCGATCGGCGCGGTCGTGCTCGCCGACACCCGCCGGCTGACCGGCTGCTTCCCCGCGATCGACTACTTCGAGCGGCGCCGCCTGCCCTTCGTCGTGGCCGTCAACTGCTTCGACGGCGCGCGGCGGCACGACCCACGGGACGTCGCGATCGCGCTGGACCTGGACCCCGGCGTCCCGGTGCTGCTGTGCGACGCCCGCCGCCGCGAATCGGCCAAGGAGGTCCTCATCGCGCTGATGGAGCACGTGCTGAGCTGGCCGGACGCCGACGACCCCGGACATGACGCTCGGTCACCTGATCGTCGCCGTCCCGCGACGTAGTAGAGTCCCGCAGACCCCCGTACATCCCGCATCGGGAGGTTCCCCCCGCATGTCGCATCCCTCATCGCCGAAAGCCATCGATGTGAGCATGGTCCACCTGCCGTGATGGCCTCCCGCTTCTCCTCCATCCGGGCGAGGATCACGCTCCTGGTCCTCGTGCCGCTGCTCGCGCTGGCCGCGCTGTGGATGTTCCTCACCGGGATCACCTACGGCGACGCGCACCAGCTGCTGCAGAGCCGCAAGTTCCAGCAGGAGGCGGTGCTGCCCACGCAGCGGCTGATGAACGCGCTGCAGAAGGAGCGCCGGCTGTCGATGGCGGACGCCGGGTCGTCCCGCTCGGTGAACCCCGACGTGCTGCGCACGCAGCGGCAGGTGACCGACGGCGCCGTCAGGGAGCTGCGCAAGGGCTTCGGGGACGGCGCCCTGCGCGACTCGATCCTGCCCGGCGTCGTCAAGCGGATGGACGACCTGCTGGCCAGGCTCGGCACGCTGGAGACGACCCGCCGCGGCGTCGACGACCGCGCCTCCGGCCGCGCGGACGTGCTCGCCGACTACAGCGGCATCATCGACGCCGGCTTCGCGATCTACAGCGCGACGACGCCCGCGAACGGCACCATCACCGCCGACGCCCGCACGCTCACCTCCGTCGGCCGCGGCCGGGAGTTCCTGTCCCGCGAGGACGCGCTGCTGACCGGCGCGCTCGCCGCCGGGCACCTGAGCGCCGCCGAGCGCGGCGAGTTCGCGCAGCTCGTCGGCGCGCAGCGGATGGCGTACGCGGACAACGTCCCGAACCTGCCGCCCGCCGACCGCGGCCGCTACGAGCGCCTCGTCGCCAGTCCCCAGTTCGCGCAGCTGCGCAAGCTGGAGGACGAGGTCATCCGGGGGTCCGAGCAGGTCCGGACGGTCTCGAAGAAGAAGCAGGTCCAGGGCCGGACGGCGACGGGGACGGCGACCGGGCAGGGCGCCGCGACCGGGACGGGCACCCGCGCCGGGACCGCCGCCGGGGCCTCCCGCGCCGCGCGGGCCCCGATCGTCGACCCGTCCCAGTGGCGGACGGTCGCCGACGACGCCGACGAGGACCTCTACCGCTTCGAGAACCGCACCCTCGACGACATCACCGGCCGGGCCCAGCACATCGCGGTCGGCGTGTTCGTCCGGCTGGGCATCGCGGGCGGCCTCGGCCTGGTCGCCGTCGTGCTGTCCGCCATGATCGCGATCCGGGTGTCGCGGCGGCTGCTGCGCGAGTGCCGCACGCTCGCCGGCGCCGTCGTGGACTTCACCCGCAAGCGGCTCCCGCTGCTGGCCGAGCAGGTCCGCGCCGGGCGCCCCGCCGAGCCCGAGCCGGAGCCCGCCGTCGACTTCCGGATCCGGGAGATCCGGCAGATCGCCGACTCCTTCGACCGGGCCCGCGAGGCGGTGCTGGTGGCCGCGGCCGGCGAGGTCGCGGCGCGGCGCGGGATCAGCGAGGTGTTCGTCAACCTCGCCCGCCGCAACCAGGCGCTGCTGCACCGCCAGCTCAGCCTGCTCGACACCATGGAGCGCCGCACCGAGGACCCGTCGGAGCTGTCCGACCTGTTCCGCCTCGACCACCTCGCGACCCGCATGCGGCGGCACGCCGAGGGCCTGGTCATCCTGGCCGGCAAGACCGCCGGGCGCGGCTGGCGGCGGCCCGTCCCGCTGGTGGACGTGGTGCGCGGCGCGGTCGCCGAGGTCGAGGACTACCCGCGGGTCCGGGTGCAGCCGCTGCCGCGGATCGCGCTGCTCGGCTCCGCCGTCGCCGACGTCATCCACCTGCTCGCCGAGGTGGTGGAGAACGCCACCACGTTCTCCCCGCCGCAGTCGCCGGTGCGGGTCAGCGGGCACCCGGTCGCCAACGGCTTCGCCATCGAGGTGGAGGACCGCGGCCTCGGCATGACCGAGGAGGCGCTGCGCACCGCGAACGCCCGGCTGGACGACCCGCCGGAGTTCGACCCGTCCGACAGCGCGCAGCTCGGCCTGTTCGTCGTGGCGCGGCTCGCCGAACGGCACGACATCAAGGTGACGCTGCGGCAGTCGCCGTACGGCGGCACCACCGCGATCGCGCTGATCCCGGGATCCCTCATCGTGGACACCGCGGAGCAGGAGCCGCCCGCGCGCCGCAACACCGGGCCGATGCGGCTGCCCGCCGCGCCCGCGGGCGCGCTGTCGGCGTCCGCGCGCCCGGCGGTGGAGCAGGGCGGCGTCGTGCGGCTGGTCGCGGAGGCCGAGCCGCTGCGCGCCGATCCCGTCCGGACGGAACCGGTCCGGGCGGAATCCGGGCTCTCCGAGCAGGCCCGGTCCGAGCAGGCGGGCGAGCAGGCACAGTCCGAGCAGGCGGGCGAGCAGGCGCGGGAGGAGACGTCCGGGCTGACGCCACTGCCGGAGCGCAGGCGTTCCCGGCAGGCCGACCGGCCGCAGCCCGCACCCGAGCCCGCCCCGGCGGCTGACGCGGAGCCCGCGGGGCCGACTGCGGACGGCGGGCTCCCCAAGCGCCGCCGGCAGACGCATCTCGCGCCCCAGCTGAAGGAGCGGGTGGACGCCCATCTGGCCGCGCAGGGGCAGGCACCGCCGCCCGCCGCCGCGGCGCCGCCCGTTCAGCAGCAGCCCGCGCAGCCGGAGCCGC
>NZ_JBEYYT010000429.1:0-7822 GCF_040645715.1 Spirillospora sp. NPDC046719
GGCGCCCGGACCGCTCGTCCGGGCGCCCCGCCGGAACCGCTCCAGTATTCGGAGGATTGAGACGTGGCAACCCTGAAGGTCGGGCTGGTGTCGCCGGAGCGCGAGATCTGGTCCGGCGAGGCCAAGATGGTGGTCGCGCAGACCATCGAGGGCTCGCTCGGCATCCTGCCGGGCCACGCCCCGGTGCTGGGCGTGCTGCTGGACGGCAGCGTGGTGACCATCGAGCCGGCCGACGGCGGCGAGCGGGTCAGCGCGATGGTCGGCAGCGGGTTCTTCTCCGTCGCGGGCGACGAGGTCGCGATCCTGGCGGAGCAGGCCGAGATGGGCGAGGAGATCGACGTCCAGCACGCGCGGCAGGCGCTGGAGGACGCGATGGCCGGCGGCGGCGAGGACGCGACGCCGGAGCGGCGGGCCCGGGCGCGGCTGCGCGCGGCGGGCATAGAGGTCTAGTTTTCAGCGCGAGCGAACGGCGGGGGGACTTGGGCGGGCACCTGGCACTTGACGCGGGCGGGGTGCTCGCCGGGCTGGTCCTGGTGGCCGCGCTCGTGTTCGTGGTGATGGCCGTGCGCCGCTGGCTGTTCGTCCGCGGCGGCGGCACGGTCGAGTGCAGCCTGCGCACGCTGCCCGCGGAGACCGCCGGCCCGGAGGCCGCTCCGGGGGTGTGGCGCCTCGGTATCGGCCGGTACCGGGGCGACGAGCTGCACTGGCACCGCGTGTTCGGTTTCCGGAGAAGGCCCCGGCAGGTGATCCACCGCCGGGGCCTCGTCGTGTCCAACCGGCGGGCGCCGGGGCCGGACGAGGCGGACGGCCTGCTGCCGGACGTCAGCGTGATCGAGGTGCGGGACGGCGCGCACGTGATGGAGCTGGCGATGGGCGCGGCGGCGCTGACCGGGTTCCTGGCGTGGCTGGAGGCGGCGCCGCCCGGCTTCCCGGTGGAGGTGCACCCGCCGGAGTGACCCGGGCTGCGTGACCCCGGGCAGTGTGACCCCGGGCGTGTCGGCTTGCGCAGGGTAAGGCGGCGGTATCGATACGGCCTGGTCCGCTCGGTGATCCTTGAGGCGGGCGGGTCGCGGGTTCATGATCGTCCCTGGTCAGAGCTCCGTTCCCGTCTCCGCAGGAGTGCACGTGCGCAAGCTGCTCACCGGCGCCGCCGTGGCGCTGTCCGCCGCCGTCCCGGGTGCGCTGGCCGCCGTCGGGCCGGGTGTGCAGGCGGAACCGTCCCGTCCCGTGTCCGCGTCGACGACCTCGCGGGCGCCCGCGCCGGCGGCGCAGGCGCGGCCCGATCTGGCGAAGCTGGTCACGTTGAAGGACGTCCAGCGGCACCTGTCCGCGTTCCAGGAGATCGCCGACTACAACGGCGGGAACCGCGCGGTCGGCGGGCAGGGGTTCGGGGTCTCCGTCCGGTACGTCGTGGGGCGGCTGAAGAAGGCCGGGTTCACGCCGAAAGTGCAGCGGTTCACGTTCCCGTACTGGCGGGAGCGGACGGCTCCGGTGCTGGCGCGCGTGGCGCCGTCCAAGGCGTCCTACAAGGTGGGGTCGGACTTCCTGACGTTCGCCTACTCGGGCGTGGGCCAGGTGACGGCCCCGGTGGCGGCGGTGGACCTGCCGTCGTCGGGCGAGGGGACGAGCGGCTGCGAGAGCGGCGACTTCGCGGGCTTCCGCAAGGGCTCGATCGCGCTGATGCAGCGCGGGACGTGCGCGTTCGCGACGAAGGTCGCCAAGGCGAGGGCCGCGGGCGCCGCCGCCGCGATCATCTTCAACAAGCCGGGCGAGAAGGGCCCGGTGAACGGGACGGTGGAGAAGCTCGCGCCGATCCCGGTCGTGGGCCCGTCCTACCAGGCGGGGTCCGAGCTGGCGAAGGCCGCGAAGAAGGGCGGCCTGAGGATGCGGGTGAAGGTCGACGCCGCGCACGGGAAGCGGTCGGCGAGCAACGTCGTCGCGGACACGCGGCGCGGCCGGGCCGGCAACGTCGTGCTGGTCGGCGCGCACCTCGACAGCGTCCCGGCGGGCCCCGGCATCAACGACAACGCGACGGGCGCGGCGGCGCTGCTGGCCGTCGCGGAGAAGATCGGCAAGCTGGGCGGCAGGGACATGCGGAACCGGGTGCGGTTCGCCTGGTGGGGCGCCGAGGAGGAGGGCCTCGTCGGGTCCACGCACTACGTGCGGTCGCTGAGCGCCGCCGAGCGCGGCAGGATCGCGCTGGCGCTGAACTTCGACATGCTCGGCTCGCCGAACGGCACCCGCGCCGTCTACGACGGCGACCACTCCGGGCACCTCGGCACGGTCCCGCCCGCCGGGTCCGGCGCGATCGAGAAGGTCTTCCGCGACTACTTCGCCGGACGGCACCTGCCGGTGACGCAGACGGCGTTCGACGGCCGGTCGGACTACGGGCCGTTCGTCGCGAAGGGCATTCCGGCCGGCGGCATCGAGACGGGCGCGGAGGGCGTGAAGACCGCGGCGGAGGCCAAGGCGTACGGCGGGAGGCCCGGCAAGGCGTACGACCCGTGCTACCACGCCAAGTGCGACCGGATGAAGAACGTCGACCTCAAGCTGCTCGACACCAACGTGGACGGCGTCGCGTACGCGACGCAGCGGTTCGCCGCCAGCACGCTGCCGGTGAACGGGGAGGCGCGCGTCGAGGCGGTGCCGGCGGCCCCGTACCGTCCCGAGTGGCAGGGACCGTACCTGGTGCGGTGAGAGCCCTTGGCGGCGCGGGGCCGGCTCAGGCGGGCTTGATCGAGATGGCGCCGGCGTTGGTCTTGACCGTGACGTGCCGGGGCGCCGCCGAGTCCTGGTGGACGCCGGGGTCGATCCGCTTGCCGCCGGTGTCGGTGGACAGCGTGATCGCGTAGGGCCGGTCGGCGGGCAGCCGCAGCCGGACGGAGCCGGTGTCGCTGGTGGCCCGGACGCTGCTCGGCGCCGCGGCCAGGGCGACCGCGACGGTCCCGGCGTTGGTCTCGACGGCCAGCCGGTCGGCGGTGAGGCCGTCGGCCCGCAGCGCGCCCGTGTCGGTGCGCACCTCGGCGGAGGCGATGCGGCCGCCCAGCCGGACCTCGCCGCCGCCGGTCCGGGCCGTCAGCCGGTCGGACGTCAGGCCGGTCGCGGTGATCGACCCGGTGTCGGCGCGGAGGTCGGCGGTGGCGGCGCGCCCCGACACCCGCACGTTGCCCGACCCCGCGCTGAGGGTCGCCGTGGAGGTGCGCAGGTCGGTCGCGGTGACCGCGCCGGTGTCCCCGTGGAGCCTCACCGCGCCGGCCAGGCCGGTGACGCGGATCGAGCCGGAGCCGCCGTGCACCTCGACGGCCGTGGCGCGCGGCACCCGGATCTCGTAGGAGATCCGGCACGGGTTGGAGCCGATCACGCTGTGCCCGCACCTCGCGGACAGCGACAGCGTCCGCCCGCCGACGTCGTGCCGCGGCTGCGGCTTGTTGCGCCCGTTGGACCAGCGCAGATGCTCGGTGACCGTGATGCCGGGGGAGTCGGAGGCGGTGATCCGCACCGCCCCGTCGCCCGGCGACACCTTGAGCGCGCCGACGCCGTCCGGCGCGGTGTAGGTGCGGTCCTCGGTGTGGCGGCTGAAGCTGAGCCCGCAGCCCGCCAGCGCCCCGCCCGCCAGCACCGCCGAGCCGGCCAGCACCACCGCGCCTGCCAGTGTCCTCACGTCGCGTCTCTCCCCGCCGCTCGCCCTGCACCCCGTCATGCGACAGCCTGCCGGACCGGGGGCCGGGCCGACAGGAGGCGGGCAGGCGTCCCGGGGGTGGGGCTAACCCCACCCCGTCCGGCGGCGCGCGCGGGTCAGCGCTCGCCGCCCGGCTTCCACAGCACGTCGCCGTGCTCGGCGTTCGCGACGCGGCACAGGATGAACAGCAGGTCCGACAGCCGGTTGAGGTACTTGGCGGTCAGCGGGTTGACGCCCCGGTCGGCGGCGTCCGGGGCGGTGCCGCCCGATTCGCCGACGGGGGCGGCGCCGTGCGCCTCCAGCGCGGCCCACGCGGACCGCTCGGCGCGCCGCGTCACCGTCCGCGCCACGTGCAGCAGCGCGGCGCCGGGGCTGCCGCCGGGCAGGATGAAGCTGCGCAGCGCCGGCAGGTCGGCGTTGTACTCGTCGCACGCCGCCTCGAGCCGCTCGATGTAGGACGGGTCGACGCGCAGCGGCGGGTACTCGGGGTCGGCCACCACCGGCGCGCACAGGTCGGCGCCCACGTCGAACATGTCGTTCTGCACGCGGACCAGCAGCGCCTTCAGCCCGTCGGGCAGGCCGCCGAGGGCGAGGGCCACGCCGATCGCGGCGTTGGCCTCCTCCACGTCGGCGTAGGCGGCCAGGCGGGGGTCGGTCTTGCTCGTCCGGGACGCGTCGCCGAGCGCGGTGCTGCCGTCGTCGCCGGTCCGGGTGTAGATCCGCGAGAGGACGACGGGGGTCTCCCTGTTCTTCGCCATGGCCGTCACACTAGCGCCGGGCCGTGCGGGCGGCGCCGCCCGGCGGCCCCGGACGGCCCGGTGACGTCGGAAAACCGTTCGGTAGTGTTCGTTGCGTGTACGACTACGTGATCGTCGGTGCGGGCAGCGCCGGCTGCGTGCTGGCCGCCCGGCTGTCGCAGGACCCGTCGGCGAAGGTCCTGCTGCTGGAGGCCGGGCCGCCCGACGACGCGCCGGAGATCCGCATCCCGGCGGCGGTCGCGAGCCTGATCAAGGGCCCGTACGACTGGGACTACACGACCGTCCCGCAGGAGCACGCCGCCGGGCGCGCGGTGTACTGGCCGCGCGGCCGCACCCTCGGCGGCAGCTCGTCCACCAACGCGATGATCTACATTCGCGGGAGCCGGCACGACTACGACACCTGGCGCGACGCGTACGGCTGCGACGGCTGGGGCTACGAGGACCTGCTGCCCTACTTCCGCCGCGCCGAGGACCAGCAGCGCATCGCGACCCCGTACCACGGCACCGGCGGCCCGCTCCGCGTCGAGGACCTGCGCTACAAGCACCCGCTGACGCAGGCGTGGGTGCGGTCGGCGATGGCGTTCGGGCTGGCCGCGAACCCCGACTTCAATGGCGCCGACCAGGACGGCGTCGGGTTCTACCAGGTCACGCAGCGGCGCGGGCGGCGCTGGTCGGCCGCCGACGGCTACCTGCGCCCGGCGCTGCGGCGCCCCAACCTCACCGTCGTCACCGACGCGCTCGCCACCCGCGTCCTGATCGAGAACGGGCGGGCGGCCGGCGTCCGGTACGAGGCGCGCGGCGAGACCGTCGAGGCGCGAGCCTCGACGGAGGTGATCCTGTCCGGCGGCGCGGTGAACACCCCGCAACTGCTGATGCTGTCGGGCGTCGGCCCCGCCGGGCACCTGCGCGCGCGCGGCATCGACGTCGTCGCCGACTCCCCGGTCGGCCAGGGCCTGCAGGACCACCCGTTCGTGAACGTCATGTTCGCGACCCCGCGCACCAAGGCGCTGTGGGAGCTGGCGAACGTCCGCTCGCTGGCGCTCCACGCCGCCCTCGCGCGCGGGCCGTACGCGTCCAACCTCGCCGAGGCGGGCGGGTTCGTCCGGACGGCCGGCGGCCTGCCCGCACCGGACTTGCAGTACCACGTGCTGCCGACCCCGTTCCTGGACCAGGGCCTCGTCGAGCCGTCCCAGCGGCTGCTGTCGGTGCTGGTCACGGCCATCGCCGTGGCGAGCCGCGGGTCGCTGACGCTGCGGTCCGCCAGCCCGTACGCCAAGCCGCTGATCGATCCCGCCTACCTCACCGACAAGGCCGACCTGGACGTCCTGGTCGCGGGCGTCCGGCAGGCACGCGAGATCGCCGCGGTCGGGCCGCTCGCCCATCTGGCCGGCGGCGAGTACGCGCCGGGCGAGGGCGTCCAGGGCGACGAGGAGATCGCCGCGTTCGTCCGCCGCGAGTGCGCGACGCTCTTCCACCCGACGAGCACCTGCGCGATGGGCGGCTCGGACGGCGCGGTCTGCGACCCCGAGCTGCGCGTCCGCGGCGTCGACGGCCTGCGCGTCGTGGACGCCTCCGTCATGCCGTCGGTGCCGCGCGGCAACACCAACGCCCCCACCATCGCGATCGCCGAGCGCGCCGCCGACCTCATCCGGGGCCGCACCCCGCTCCGCGCCGCCAACCGCTGACCCGCTGAACCGCCGGGAGCCACCGTGTTGGCGTTCAGGACGGGCCGGCACCCGACTCGCGCAGCAGGGCGCCCGCCATCTCGCCGGTCCGCGCGGCGATCTCGTCCGGCGGCATGGCCCGGTCGTGCTCCAGCCACCAGGTGATCGACTGGACGAACATCGCGCCGAGCACGGTCGGCACCAGGCCGTCCGCGGACGCCCGCGAGCACGGCCCGGGACCGGCGAGGTGCTCGGTGACCATAGCGGCCAGCGAGCCGCGCATCCGGTCGGCGAACCAGGGGCTGCCCTTGCGGCCGAGCAGCGCGCCGTACAACCGGTGGTACTCGCCGATGTGCTCGAAGAACGCGGTCCAGCGCTCGCGCGGCGGGCGCTCGTCGCCGCCGACGGTGCCGAACAGCGCGTCCATCGCCTCGTCGAAGACCTGCTCGACCAGGTGGTACTTGTCCCGGTAGTTGCGGTAGAAGGCGGCGCGGCTGACCATCGCGCGCTCGGTGATCTCGCCGACGGTGACCCGTTCGAGGCCGCGCTCGCCGATCAGCTCGATCAGCGCCTCGCGGAGCAGGGTGCGCGTCCGCCGGACCCGCAGGTCCTCTTTGCGAGGCAATTTCCGGCTCCTGTCTCGGCTGGGACGGATCGCCCACCTTGCAACTTGTGGACAGCTCCTCCCATACGAGACACATTGTCTCATGAAAGCCATCAAGGTCCGTGCCTTCGGAGCACCTGACGTCCTGCGCCTCGAAGAGGTCCCCGACCCCGTCCGCGCGGCGGGCCGGGTGCTGATCTCCGTCGACTACTCCGCCGTCCTGTTCGGCGACGTCATCGTCCGTTCGGGGCGCCACCCGTTCCCGCTCCCGTACGTTCCGGGCATCGAGGTCGCCGGGCGCGTCGCCGAGGCGGACGACCCGTCCCTCGTGGACCGCCGCGTGGTCGCCACCACCCTGCAGAACCGCGGCGGCTACGCCGAGCTCGCCCTCGCCGAGGAGAGCGGCGTCTTCCCGGTCCCCGACTCCCTGGACCTCCGGACCGCCCTGACCACCTTCCAGGCCGGTGCCGTCGCGCTGGAACTGCTCGCCGGGACCGGCGTCCAGGCGGGCGAGACGGTCCTGGTCACGGCCGCCGCGGGACGGGTCGGCTCGCTGCTCGTCCAGCTCGCCAAGGCGGCCGGGGCGCGGGTCGTCGGCGCCGCACACGGGGAGGCGAAGCTCGCCGCCGTCGCCGGGTTCGGCGCCGACCTCGCCGTCGACTACGGCGCGGAGGGCTGGGCGGACGAGGTCGTGGAGGCCACCGGCGGAGGAGCGGACGTCGTCCTCGACGCGGTCGGCGGCGAGACCGCCGCGCGGGCCATGGACGCGGCCGCCGCCGGGCGGGGCCGCATCGGGATCTACGGATTCACGTCGGGGAAGTGGGCGCCGCTGGACGCCCGCGCGATCGGTACCCGCGGGCTCACGGTCGTCGGCGCGCTCGGGATCGCGTTCGCCAAGCCGCCGGCCGAGCAGCGCGCCGCCGCCGAGCGGGCGCTGGAGGCCGCCGCGTCCGGCGCGCTGAGCCCCCGCGTCCACGCCGAGTTCTTCCTGGACGAGGCGGCCCGCGCGCACACGGTCCTGGAGGCCCGGGAGAGCATCGGCGCCGTCCTGCTGAAATGAGCCGGTCGGAAACGACCCGGTGAACGGAGAACGCCCCCGTCGGATGACGGGGGCGTT
>NZ_JBEYYT010000430.1:0-7811 GCF_040645715.1 Spirillospora sp. NPDC046719
GGCCTCCTTGCCGCCGACGCGGCGCCCGACGACGGCGTGCCGCCCGGCGGTCTCCTCCATCACGGCGCGGAGCGCGGCGGCGTTGTCGTGGCCCGGCTTCCATCCCGCGGCCCGCAGCCGGGCGCAGTCGACCACCCACGGGTAGGCGACGTAGTGCAGGTCCGTCGCGGGCGCCGGGGTCATGCCGAGGCGGTGCAGCCGCTGCGCCATCCCGAACGTCAGCGCGGCGGGCAGCTCGAAGGTGCGCTTGCCGGTGATCTCGGTGACCTCGTCGGGGCCGAGCCAGCCCTCGCAGCCGACCGCGACCGGGCCCTGGACGTCCTCGGCGACGATCACCTCCAGCGCGGACGCGAGGTCCTCGATGTGGCAGAACTGCCAGCCGGGCGTGCTGCCCTTCACCGTCAGCAGCCGGGGCGCCTCGAAGTGCCGGGTGACGACGGTGTCCACGCCGGGCCCCGCGAGGGCGGCGGGCCGCACGACGGTGATCTCCAGCCCGGGGTGGGTGAGCGGCGCGGTCGCGGCCAGCTCCTCGATCTCCAGGAAGTCCCCGGCGATGCTGACGTTCGCCTCGGCGAGCAGCGGGGCGTCCTCGGGCAGCGGCACCTCGTTGCCGGGCCCGGCGCCGTACACCATGGCGCTGGTGACGAGCACCACGCGGCGGACCCGGGCCGCCGCGGCGGCCGTGACGACGGTCTGCGCGCCCCGCACGTTGTGGGTGCGGCGCTCCTTGGCGTCGACGTCCGGGGAGTGCTCGACGTCCAGGTTGACGATCACGTCCACGTCGGAGAGCCGGTTCGACAGCAGCGGGTCCCGGATGTCGACGACACGCCACGTGGCGCCGGTCACGTCGCCGCGGTGCCCGTCGATGGCGACGACCTTGCGGATGTCTTCCCGTTCGGCGAGCCGGGCGGCCAGCAGCCGCCCCGCCCCGGAGGCCGCACCGGTGACGGCGACGACCGGGGCCTTGCTACGCCGAGGGCGAACCTTGCCCGTTGCCACGGAGGTGCCCCCTTCCTTGAGTACGCGACCTTGCCGGGACCGGCTAACGTTGCGGATATGAGCCCATCATGCATCCCAGGGGCGAACCGATGAGTGACACTCCCTTCGGCTTCAACCGTCCCGGCGACGGAGACGACGATCGTCCCCAGGATCCATTCAAGGGCATGGGCGGCGACATGGCGCAGTTCGCCGACATGCTGCACCGGTTCGCGGACATGATCGGCGCGCAGGGGCAGGGCGGCGCGTCCGGCGGCCCGCTGAACTGGGACCTGGCCAAGAACATCGCCCGGCACCAGGTCGTCGAGCAGGGCGACCCGTCGATCGTGGACGCCGAGCGGCGCCAGGTCGAGGAGGCGCTGCGGCTGGCCGACCTGTGGCTGGACGAGGGCACCACGCTGCCCGCCGGCATCCGCTCGCCGAAGGCGTGGAGCCGGTCGGAGTGGATCGAGCAGACGCTGCCGGTGTGGGCGAAGGTCTGCGACCCGATCGCGTCCCGCATGGTCGAGTCGATGGGCGGCGCCCTCGGCGGCGCCGGCGAGATGCCCGCCGAGATGCAGGCGATGGCCGGCCCGCTGATCGGGATGGTCAAGCAGATGGCCGGCGCGATGGTCGGCGGCCAGGCCGGGCAGGCGCTCGGCGCGCTGGCCCGCGAGGTGACCGGTTCGGCGGACGTGGGGCTGCCGCTGGCGCCCGACGGCGTCGGCGCGCTGCTGCCCGCGGGGGTCGAGGCGTTCGGCTCGGGCCTGGAGGTCTCCGAGGACGAGGTCCGGCTGTACCTGGCGCTGCGGGAGGCCGCGCACCAGCGGCTGTTCGCGCACGTGCCGTGGCTGCGGGCGCACCTGCTCGGCGCCGTCGAGGAGTACGCGCGCGGCATCACCGTCGACCTGTCGGGCATCGAGCAGGCCGTCCAGGGGCTCGACCTGAGCAACCCGGAGGCGATCCAGGAGGCGCTGGGCGGCGAGCTCCAGCTGCAGCCCGAGGAGACGCCCCGGCAGAAGGCGGCGCTGGCCCGGCTGGAGACCACGCTCGCGCTGGTCGAGGGCTGGGTCGACACCGTGGTCAACGAGGTCGCGCAGAGCCGGCTGCCCGAGTCGGTGAAGCTGGCCGAGGCGGTGCGGCGGCGCCGCGCGACGGGCGGCCCGGCGGAGCGGACGTTCGCGACGCTGGTCGGCCTGGAGCTGCGGCCGCGGCGGCTGCGCGAGGCCGCGGCGCTGTGGCGCAAGCTGACGGAGGTGCGGGGCGCGCAGGGCCGGGACGCGGTCTGGGAGCACCCCGACCTGCTGCCGACGGCCGACGATCTCGACGATCCGGACGGCTTCGTGCACGGCCGGGAGATCGAGGGGCTGTCCGACCTCGACCTGAGCAACCTGACGAACCTGACCACGGCGGCCGAGGAGAACGAGGACGAGGGCTCCGCCGAGGCCGGCGGGACGTCCGGGGCCGAGCCCGGCGAGAAGCCGGACGAGAAGCCGGACGAGAAGCCCGAGGACCCCGGCGAGGGGGACGCGGGGTCCGGCGGCCAGGGGCCGCGGTCGTGAGCGGGACGCGCGTCCCGCACGCGTCCCGGGTGAACGGCTGCCGCTACGAGCCGGGGTCGTCCACGAACGTGATCCGGCGGCGGGTCGCGCGCGAGAGCCTGTGCTGGCAGCGGCCCGTGGACCAGGAGCGGCGCCGCCGGCATCCGGCCAGCTCGCCCTACGCCCGCGCCAACCGCACGTGACCGCTCCGTCCGCTCCGTCCGCCGCGGCCCCGCTGTACGCCGACGCCTTCCAGGTCCTGTCGTCCTGGGAGGCGCCCGACGCGGACCAGGAGCGGCTGCGCCGGGAGTTCCTGCGGCACCTGGAGGAGCACCCGGCGGACGGGATGTGGCGGGAGTGCGCCGGCGCGCACATCACCGCCAGCACGGCG
This sequence comes from Spirillospora sp. NPDC046719, assembly GCF_040645715.1. Lineage (NCBI taxonomy): Bacteria > Bacillati > Actinomycetota > Actinomycetes > Streptosporangiales > Thermomonosporaceae > Spirillospora > Spirillospora sp. NPDC046719. Next base: position 2,908 of record NZ_JBEYYT010000430.1, read on the forward strand.
GTGCTCGACGCGTCCCGGTCCCGGATCCTGCTGACGCTGCACTCCAAGATCAAGGCGTGGCTGCAGCTCGGCGGGCACTGCGAGCCCGGTGACGCGACGCTGGCCGGCGCCGCGCTGCGGGAGGCGACGGAGGAGTCCGGCATCCCGGATCTGCGGCCGCTGCCGGGGCCCGTCCAGCTGGACCGGCACCGGGTGCGCTGCCATCCCGAGGGCACGTGGCATCTCGACGTCCAGTACGTCGTGATCGCTCCGGAGGGCGCGCGGCATGTGGTGTCGGACGAGTCGGACGACCTGGCCTGGTTCCTCCTCGACGATCTCCCCGACGACACCGACGACGCCCTGCGCCGCCTGGCCGCCCGCGCGGTGCGGCGTTAGCGCAGCGGCGCCGGCGGACGCGGCGACGGCAGACGGGGTGCCGGCGGATGAGGCGTCAGGAGACGCGGCGCTAGCGGAGCGGCGAGCCTTCGAGGAGGGCCCGCGTGTTGTCCCAGCCTTCCAGGCCGGGATCGAGAAAGCGCAGGTCGGCGGGGGTGCGGATGCGGTGCCAGCCGGGCCCCTGCGGGACGAGCCCGGGGCGCGGGGCGGCGGCGCGGAGCCGGGCCAGGGCGTCCGGGGCGTCGAGCACGGTCCCGGATCCGCCGTGTACGGTGCCCGGTTCGCCGAGTGCGGCGGCGAGCCAGGCGGGCAGCGGCAGGCGGGCGGCGAGCGCGACGAGCCCGTTGCCGTCGGCGGCCTGGCAGGCGGCGGCGGGAGCGCTGCCGAGGGCGCGGAACAGCTTGCCGAGCAGCAGCGGCGGCAGGTCGGGGGCGTCCGGCACGATCAGCGCGGCCTCGCGCGCGCCGAGCGCGTGCAGGGCGGCGAAGGCGGCGGCGGGAGCGGGGTCGCGGACGATCGGCGTGCCCGGCCAGGTGATCGACTCCGCGTCCGCGGGGCCGTCCGGGTCGGCGACGAGCGCGGCCGTCACGAACTCCAGGCCGGCGGCGACCTCGTAGACGTCCTCGAGCATGGCCAGCCGGAACTCGGCGTCGTCCACCCCGGGGGGAGCGGCGGACGGGCCGGACGGGTCGTACGGCAGGACCGCGACGCAGCGGTCCCCGATCGGGTTCCCGGGCAGGGTCACCCGGCGACCTCGTGGGGGAAGCCGTCGCCGTGCAGGCCGTCGCCGTGGTGCATGCCGTCGTCGTGCGCGGGCTCCTCGTCGGGCGCGTCCGCCTCCAGCGGCAGGTGCGCGGCGGCGGCGACGCCCTCCAGGTACCCGCGGGCCCGGTCGGCCTTGGGGTAGTTGCCGACGAGCTGCCAGAAGTCGGCGCCGTGCCCCGGGATCAGCAGGTGCGCCAGCTCGTGGATCAGCACGTAGTCGACGACCCAGGACGGCATGCCGCGCAGCCGGGTGGACAGCCGGATCGTGCCGTCGTCGGGGGTGCAGGATCCCCAGCGGGTGCGCTGGTTGGCGACCCAGCGGACGCTGACCGGGTCGGCGCGGCCGTCCAGGTAGCGGCGGGACAGCTCGTGGGCGCGCGACTCGAGGTCGGCGTCGGAGGGGCGGCGGCGGCGCTCGCGCTCCTCCAGCCGTTCCAGGATGGTGGCGATCCACTGCTCCTCTTCGGCCTTGCTGAGCCTGGAGGGCACCATCACCACCACCTTGTCCCCGTCGCGGTAGGCGGACACGGTCCGGCGGCGCCTGGTGCTGCGGCGGACCTCAACGTTAGGGGGCACGGCGCAACCGTACCCAAAATTTTGGGTCCTCCACAGGGGGTGTTTGACGTCAGCCCAGGTCAGAGCCCATCTTTTGGTGGAGCCTCAACTGCTTTCCACAGCCCGTTCACGCGCCGGTGAAGCGCGGGGAACGCTTCTCCCGCTGGGCGGCCAGTCCCTCGATCATGTCGTCGGACGCCATCGTGACGGGCTGGGCGAGCGATTCCCAGCGCAGGGCGGCGTCCATGTCGGCGTGCCCGCCGTCCGCCAGGGCGACCTTGGTGAGCCGGGTCGCGATGGGCGCGTTCGCGGCGATCCGCTCGGCGATCTCCAGCGTCCTGTCCAGCACGTCCTCGCGGGGGAACGCCTGGTTGACCAGGCCGTGCCGGGCGGCCTCGGCGCCGGTGAGGACCCGTCCGGCCAGCAGCATCTCGCGGGCCAGCGGCAGCCCGGCGACCTCGGGGAACAGCCAGGTGGCGGCCATGCCGGGGTGCAGGCCGAGCGCGGTGAACGGGGCGAGCAGCTTGGCGTCCTCGGCGGCGTAGCGCAGGTCGCAGGCGAGGGCGAGGCACAGCCCGGCGCCGACGGCGTGCCCGTTGACGGCGGCGATCGTGGGGACCTCGAGGCTCCGGATCGTCAGCCACGTCCGGTAGAACGCGAGCATCCGGTCGCGCAGCGCGGGGACGGCGACGGCGTTGGTGTCGGCGAGCCAGGACAGGTCCCCGCCGGCGCTGAACGCGGAGCCGGCCCCGGTGAGCACCACGCAGCGCAGTTCGGAGTCGCCGCGCAGGTCCGCGACGGCCTGCCGGTAGGCGGCGGTCATCTCGTCGGACATCGCGTTGCGCCGGGCGGGGTCGTTCAGCGTCAGGACGGCGATCCCGTCGGGACGGCGCTCGACCCGCAGCACCTCTGGCTGTTCTCCGGACATGGCTCCGCACCGTACCGTGCGGCGCGTGCGCGGTGCTCGGGCGCCCCCTCCGCGGCGCCCGAAAGGGCCGTCTCCGGCCGCGCGAGATGCGTGAGAAAGCGCACACTTACCATGGATGCGCAGGTCACAGCGTTTCCCGTCACCGGGGTTCCGGTATTTGAACCCCGGTCGTTGTGGCGCGAACAACAGCCGATCACCGACAATGGTCGGCGTGAGCGATCTTCCCCGCCGCGCGGTGACGCGGTCAGCAAAGCTGGCGTCCCTCCCCCTCGGCTTCGCGGGGCGCACCGCCCTCGGCATCGGGAAGCGGACCATCGGCAGGCCCGCCGAGGCCGTCGCCATGGAGATCCAGACGCGCACCGCCGAGCAGCTGTTCAAGGTGCTCGGCGAGCTCAAGGGCGGCGCGATGAAGCTCGGCCAGATGCTGTCGATCTTCGAGGCGGCGCTGCCGCCGGAGATCGCCGGGCCGTACCGCGCCACCCTCACCCGGCTGCAGGAGGCCGCTCCCCCGCTGCCCGCCTCGACCGTCCACAAGGTGCTCGCCGAGGCGCTCGGCGAGGACTGGCGCGACAGCTTCACCTCGTTCGACGACCAGCCGGCCGCCGCCGCGTCCATCGGCCAGGTGCACCGCGCGGTGTGGTCCGACGGCCGCCCGGTCGCGGTCAAGGTGCAGTACCCCGGCGCCGGCAAGGCGCTGATCAGCGACTTCAACCAGCTCGCCCGGCTCGGCCGGCTGTTCGGCGTCCTCATGCCGGGCCTGGACGTCAAGTCGATGCTCGCCGAGCTGAAGGAGCGGGTCGTCGAGGAGCTCGACTACACGATCGAGGCCGAGTCCCAGACGATCATCCGGGACGCCTACCTCGACGACCCCGACTTCTATGTCCCCGAGGTCATCGCCCAGTCCGGCGACGTGCTGGTCACCGAGTGGATGGACGGCACCCCCCTCTCGAAGATCATCAGCGACGGCGACCAGGAGACCCGGAACCACGCGGCGCTGCTGTACTGCCGGTTCCTGCTGTCGGGGCCGAAGCGGTCCGGGATGCTGCACGGCGACCCGCACCCCGGCAACTTCCGGCTGCTGGACGACGGCCGGCTCGGCGTGCTCGACTTCGGCGCCGTCGACCGCATCCCCGGCGGCTTCCAGCGGCGGCTCGGGCTGCTGCTGCGGATCGGCACGATGGCCGACATCGACGAGATCGAGGACGCCCTGCGCGAGGAGGACTTCATCCGCGAGGGCGTGGAGGTCGACGCCGAGGAGCTGCAGGCGTTCCTCGCGCCGATCACCGAGCCGTTCGTCACCGAGACCTTCAAGTTCAACCGCGAGTGGCTGCGCGACATGGCCGCCCGCGTCACCGACCTGCGCCCCACCAACGTCGTCCGGCAGCTCAACCTGCCGCCCGAGTACGTGATCATCCACCGGGTGCTGTCGGCCGGCACCGGCGTGCTGTGCCAGCTGGAGTGCGAGATCCCGGCCCGCGCCGAGTCGCTGAAGTGGGTGCCCGGCTTCGCCGACGACGAGGACGGCGAGCTCGTCACCGGCTGAGGGAAAGAGCGTGAAGGACGGCGGGCCCCGTCCGCGCTGATGAGGCGCGGGCGGGGCCCGTCGCGGTGCGTCCGGCGAGTGGGAGGCCGGAGCACCGGTGTCCGCCGGGAGGCGCGCCCTGGATTCAGGTGGCGCCCGCCGAAACCATCCAAAGAAGCGGCGGGCCGGCGCCCTGCGACCGGCGGACCGGAGGTGGTCATCGGTGGTTCTTCGACCCGTGCGCGTCGGCGTCGCGGGACGCGGTCGGCGCGAGCAGCACCCGCCGCACGCGCGACGCCCTCGTCTGCGCCTCCCGGCGCGCGCGCCGCAGGGCGCGCACGCGGGCGGCGAGCTCGTCGGGCACGGTCACGGGTATTCGCTCCCGTGACAGGTCCTGGCTGAGCAACGTCATCTCGTTCTCCCCGGCCGCCCGGAGGCGGGGGGCCCCCCCGGGGGGCCCCACGCCCCGGGGGCCCAGCCCTCCTCTCCGTTCGATCAGTTGCGCGCGTCGTCCTGTCGCGGCAGGCCGCCAGGCGGTGCCGACCAGGGCGACGTCCCACTGGTACGCCGGGGCAGCGGCTCGGTCGGCGTGTCGTCCGGGTCCGGGTAGCCGAGGCTCAGCGGCTCGGTGTCCCGTTCCGCCGACTGCGGCGGCGGCCACTCGGTCACCGGCAGGTCCTGGGTCGTCGCCTCGGCCGGCGGCGGCACCACCGGTGCGGGCCTCGGCCAGCGCCGCCACCGCTGCCCGCTGAACGTCGC